>JAHEML010000025.1 GCA_024643705.1 Caldilineaceae bacterium
GCGCATCGCCTCGATAACCCGGCTGGATTTGAATGATCCAGACGCCCGCTTTTCTCTGCAATTGGCCCTCAAACTACGTCATGTGCTGCGCAGCAGCCAGACATTCTAAACCCCACCTCCAACGACAACCGCTACTTCTTCGGCTCTGGATTCTTAATACATCCCCCTTCGCCACTGGGGCGCACGTGCGCGCCGCCCACATCCTCGATCCCCTTATAGGCGTAGGCATCCTCTCCCGCAATCATCACAATATCCCGAAAATCCGCAATAGCGGCACGGTCGCCCGGCTGCAAACGCCAGGGCAGCAGGGAATCCGCGTTCATATAGTGGTTGACCAGCACACGCCGGTAGCCGCTTGTGGCCCGGTTTTTGAGCGAACGGTGAAGCAGGTAACCGTTGAAAAAGACGATCGCCCCGGCCTTCACCTCCACCGGGATCGAGTCGGCATCGGTGTAGGGAAAGCCGACTGATTCGATGGTGCAATCGAACTCCCGGTTGTCGTGGTCCTTTTGGGGCCACAGGATGCCCCGCTTGTGCGAGCCTGGGATAACCCACAAGCAGCCGTTCTCCACGGTGGCATCGTCCAGGGCAATCCAGCCACCGGTGAGCGAGCGATCACGGGTGGGGATGAAATCCTCATCCTGATGCCAGGCTTGGCCCGGCTTGCCCGCTGCTTTGATAAAAAGCATCGACTGCATACACTTCACATTCGGACCGATAACGCCGGTCAGGGTTTCCACGATGGCGGGGTGGGCCAGGTAGCGGTACATGGCAGACGACAACTTGTGGGGAAAGTGGATGCACAGGTAGCGGCGCAGAACGTCATCGTCGGATTCGTCCGGTTCGGCGGGTTCCACGCCGCGTATGTCTCCCCGCTCGCCTCGGCAGAGGGCTGTGGTTTCGGCACGCAACTCTTCCACTTCGGCAGGGGAGAGGGCGTTGTCCACAATCAGATAACCGTTTTCGTGATAAAAAGCCACATCGGCTAGGGAAAGAGTGTTCATTTGGAGTCAACCTTTCGCAGGGGACGGAATGCGTATTGCGTGGTGCGTATTGCGTAAGAAGTGGCATTGACCGTAGTGCTTCGATCAAGGGTAGTGATACAGCAGAACATACCCATCGCCAAGTCGATCCAAACTTTGAAATGCCCTCGATCATCCTGACCTACCCAATACGCACCACGCAATACATCTCTACCAATTTGTGAACGACCCATCCAATCGGCGCAACTGGGGCAATTCGCGTTGCTGGAAAGGGGACTTCTTGGCCGCTTCCCGATCAAATTCCACGCCGATACCGGGAATGGTGGGGGGCAGCAGATAGCCATCTTCCCACACGGGCTGCACGGGAACCACATCAGTCAGCACGGTGCCGGTTTTGCGGGGCTGCTCCTGCACGCCAAAGTTGGATGTTGCCAGATTGAGTTGTAGACAAGCCGCCGATGAAATCGGCCCCAGGGGATTGTGCAGGGCCAGTTTGATGTAGTGAGTCTCGCACCAACCTGCGATCTTGCGTGCTTCGGTAAAGCCACCGATGATGCAGAGATCGATGCGGGCATAGTCGATCCAATCCTCTTCGATGAGTTGGCGAAACTCCCATTTGGACGAAAATTGTTCCCCCGCGGCCAGGGGAACTGTAGTGCGCGGGCGCAGGGTTTTGAAAGAATCCGGGTTCTCGCAGCGCAAGGGGTCTTCGATGAAGTAGGGGCGGAACTGCTCTACCTCCTGGCAGAGCCAGAGCGCGTCGGGCAGATCGAGGCGGGTATGAACGTCGAAGGTCAGCTCGATCTCGTCGCCCACCGCTTCGCGCACAGCCTGGAATTGCTTAATGGAGGCCAGAACAGACTGGCGGGGTTCCAGAATGTTGCCATCCTGGGGCAGCCCCCAGCGTACAAACTTCCATCCTTCTTCCTTTGTTTCCAGGCAGCTTTCCACCAATGGCGCGATTTCCAGGGCGTGGCCCCGGTTGTGGGGATAGCAGACGACCTTGTCCCGCACCCGACCACCCAGCAATTCGTAGACAGGCACACCCAGGGCTTTGCCTTTGATGTCCCACAAAGCGATGTCGATGGCGGAGATGGCAGAGGTGAGGATGCGCTGGGCCGGGAAGAAGCCACCCCGAAAGAGCAGTTGCCAGATGTGCTCGATGCGGAACGGGTCTTCGCCCACTAGGATGTCCCGGAAATTTTCGATAGCGCCGACCACCGCCTTCTCGCGGCCAGTGATGCCCGCCTCCCCCACGCCGTAGATGCCCTCATCTGTATCGACTGTCACAAAGAGAAAATTGCGTTGACCGCCCCACACGGGCCAGGCTTGAATGTCGGTGATTTTCATGGATTCTCCCAAGGAATGTGGTGGATTGCTGGAGACAAATCATCGCGGGCAAATCGCCGCGCTGCCGCCTATCATTGTACCTTTGGCGATGGGAACAAGCCAACGTCGAAAATCGATACCCTATTGGGTTGCGCCGTTGGGCGGGGCGGTGGAATCCCGGATGATCAATGGGCTTTCCAGCAACACGTAGCCTTCGCCGGGTTTGTGTTCGCCCTGGTGTATCCGCTGCAGAAGCTGCACAGCCAGCCGCCCCATGCGGTATTTGGGCTGATTGATGGTGGTGAGGGGTGGGTTAGCGTGGGCGGCCATGGTGATATCGTCGAAGCCGATAAGAGAAATATCCCCCGGAACCCGCAACCCCCTGCTGCGGATGGCATGCAGCGCGCCCAAAGCCATAAGATCGTTGTAGACCAGCACAGCAGTCGGCGGAGTTCCATCGCCGAGCAGGGAGATCATCGCCTGGAGTCCCCCTTCGATGTTGGGAAACCCAGGCACAATCCACTCATCGGGGAGCTTTTGGCCAATTTCTGCCAACGCCCGCTCGATGCCCCTCTGTCGGGCCTGGGAAGATTCCGATGCAATGGGGCCGGCCATGTAGGCAATGCGCCGGTGTCCCAGGTTGATCAAATAGCGGGCGGCGCGCCAGGTGGCCTGTTCCGAATCGATCACCACGCAAGCCACATTGGGGTCGTTGATACGCTGGTTGATCACCACCAGGGGAACCTGACGTTCGTGCTGGAACTTGACCAGTGACGCGGTGGGCAATCGGGAGCCAAAGACAATGACACCGTTCAATTGTTCGTGGAGCAGGCGACGCAAGGTGCGCTCCTCGCGCTCGGTCTCTTCGGCGGTGTGGAAGAGCAGCAGCGAAAGCGACTCCATCTCGGCCTCTTCCTCCACCCCCCGCACAATTTCGGCAAAGTAGGGGTTCTGAATGTCGGGGATCAGCAGCGCAATCAATCGCAGGTTGGCGACTTCCTCGCTCTTGCGGGGGGTGCCGGGTAGATAACCCAAGGTATGAATGGCCTCTTCCACCCGATTGCGGGTGGACAAGCTGACCTGATCGGGCCAATTGACGACCCGCGACGCAGTGGCGATGGAAACGCCAGCATGAGCGGCCACATCACTCAGGCGGGGCTGCCGTTCGTTTTCATGTTCAGCTTCATGTTCAGCGGAGTTCACGAAAGAATCCTCCCAGCGGGTTGGACAGCAGAGGTCGTACATTGGGGTGAGGGTGGGGGTTTTCAGAAAAGAATCATGAAAATCTGTCGAAATCATACCATTTTTCGTGAAAACATGTCAATAGGGTCTTGACATCCAATTCTATAGCCGTTATACTTGCCGTTAGTACCCCAAATTTCGATGGCAACCCCCAATCGCCATTGATGCACCGAACACCCATCGTTCTATAGTTTCAGTCGCCGTTCTACAAGCGCATTTCTCTAGCCCGCCAATAATGGTCGGGACACAATAGCATATACCGAATAGATACCTTTTCCCATCGCGTGTAAATCACCATCGCAAGGAGAGTCTCTATGCACACATCTCGAATGTCCTATTCGCGACTGTTGGCTATTCTGTTGCTAGCTGTGCTGGCAATGGGCGTGCTGGCAGCTTGTGGCGCGCCGGCAGCCGAATCGCCGGCAGCAGCAGAGGAAGCCGCAGCCCCCGCCGCCGAAGAAGCGGCAGCCCCCGCGGCAGAGGAAGCCGCAGCCCCTGCGGCCGAAGCCAATGCCCACGAAGCGCCGGCCCTGGCTGAAATGGTCGCCGCTGGCACATTGCCACCGTTGGAAGAACGTCTGCCCAAAAGCCCCGCGGTGGTAACACCGGTGGAGAGTGTCGGTCAGTATGGTGGCACCTGGCGCACAGCTTTGGTCGGCGGCTCGGACCAGGCTTGGCTGGTACGTACAGTCAGCTATAGCCAGCTAATGGGTTGGACCCCTCAATGGGATGGGCTGGTTACGAATGTAGCGGAGTCGGTGGATGCCAGCGACGACGCCAGCGAGTATATCTTCCATCTGCGCGAAGGGATGAAATGGTCTGATGGCGAACCTTTTGTCGCCCAGGACATCGCGTTCTGGTGGAACGATCAGGTGATGAATAGCGATCTCACCGCCGGTGGTCCGCCCACTTTTATGCGTGCTGGCGATGAGCCGGCCATCGTTGAAGCGATTGACGATTATACTGTGCGTTTCAAATTCTCGGCCCCCAATGGTCTTTTCCTGCAGAATCTGGCCACACCTGGCGGCCCTGGTCCCACGGTTACACCAATGCACTACTGCACCCAGTTCCACAAAGATTACAACACAGAGAACTTGGACCAGTTGATTGCTGACAACAAGGCCGACGACTGGATTAGCCTCTATCAGACGAAATGCTCTGCAATACCCGGCACTCCCTCTGATGCAGTTTGGTTCAATTCTGATTTGCCCACACTGAAACCGTGGAAACTCACCGTAGCCTACGGCGAAGGTAGCCAGTTGGTGATGGAGCGCAACCCCTATTATTGGAAAGTAGACACCGAGGGCAACCAACTGCCTTATATCGACCGTGTGGTCTACGATATTCTGGAAGATCGGGAAGTATTGCTGTTGAAAGTATTGAACGGCGAGATCGATATGATGAGCCGCCATTTCAACACCAACGACAACAAAGCTGTCATCGCTGAGAATCAGGAAGCGGGTGACTATTCCTTCCACGAAACCCGAGGCACAGGCAATACCACTGGTTTCATGTTCAATCTGACCCACAAAGATGCACGGATGCGGGAAATCTTCCAGAACAAAGACTTCCGCATTGCTATGTCCCATTGCATCAACCGTCAGGAGATCATTGATGTACTCTATATCGGCCAGGGCGAACCGATGGGCAATGCACCTCCAAAAGATCTCGTCGAATTCTATGATGAGGAATGGTACTCCGAGTATACAGAATTCGATCAGGAACTGGCCCATGAATACCTGGCCAAAGCCGGGATGAGCGAAAAAGGTGCGGACGGTTATTATCTGGGACCCGACGGAGAACCCTTCACCTTTGTGGTGCAGGCCACTGAATCCTTCGGCTTCCATGATCGGGCTGAGATGGTTGTGAACCAGTGGCAAGCCTGTGGTGTCAATGCCCAGCTCAACATTGTGGATCGCACCCTGCTCTACCAGCGCAAAGACGCCAACGAGCACGACGTACACACCTGGGGTGCTTCGGCTGGCCCGGAAATCTTCCTGGACCCCCGAGCCTTCCTGCCTGTACATAGCGAGAGCGCTTTTGCTGTGGCCTGGTACCAGTGGTACGTCAATCCAAGCGGCGCGGGTGCTCTGGCCCAGCCGGAAGAACCGCCAGCCATCGTGAAAGAGCAGATGGCGCTGTACGATCAGATCCTCTCCAGTGGTGATCTGAACAAGCAGAATGAACTGATGCACAAGATTCTGGATATTGCCCGTGATCAGTTCTATATCATCGGCATCTCCTCCAGCCCGCCTGGATACGGCATTACGAAGAATAACTTCCATAATGTGCCCGTCTCCATGCCCGGTTCCTGGCAATACCCAACACCGGCCCCCACCCAGCCGGAGCAGTACTGGATTAGCCAGTAGTTAGCAGTTACAAGTTTTGAAGTGACGGGTTATGGAACGCGTTCCATAACCCGTCACTTCTGACTGAACATCTCCCTTTTCCCGGAGGGCGTAATGCTCCAATTCCTCATCCGCCGCATCCTCTATATGATCCCCACAATGATTGCTGTGTCGATTGTGGCTTTCATCATCATCCAATTGCCCCCTGGCGACTACCTGACCACATTGGTTGCTTCGTTGGCGGCCCAAGGCGAAACCGTGGATCCCGCCCGGCTGGACGCGCTGAAAGACCGCTATGGTCTGGGGCAGCCTGTCTATGTACAATATCTGAAATGGATGAAGGGCATTTTACTGGAAGGAGATTTTGGCGATTCTTTCGGATGGAATCGGCCAGTGTCCGACCTGATCTGGGGGCGATTGGCGCTCACATTTGTCCTCTCACTGGCCAGTCTTATCTTTGTCTGGTTAGTCGCCTTTCCCATCGGTATCTACTCTGCGGTCAAGCAATATTCTATTGGCGACTATTTCGCCACATTTATTGGATTTTTGGGACTTGCCACGCCCGATTTTCTGTTGGCGCTGATTATGATGTACATCTCTTTCAAATTCTTCAATCAGAGTGTGGGCGGCCTTTTCTCACCCGAATTTCAAGAAGCACCCTGGGACTGGGCACGGGTGGTCGATTTGCTCGGCCATCTCTGGGTTCCGGTGGTCATCATCGGCACATCGGGCACGGCCAGCTTGATCCGTATCATGCGGGCCAACTTGCTAGATGAGCTACGCAAACCCTATGTGGTAACAGCCCGTGCCAAAGGCTTGCCCGAATGGAAATTGCTCTTCAAATATCCGGTGCGGGTCGCTCTCAATCCATTTATCAGTACAGTGGGCTGGGTGCTGCCAACGCTTGTTTCCGGCGCGGCCATCGTCTCGATTGTGTTAAGCCTGCCCACCACAGGACCTTTACTGATTCGAGCATTGCTCCAACAGGATATGTACTTGGCTGCCAGCTTTATCATGATGCTTAGCATTTTAACGATTATCGGCACATTGGTCTCCGACCTGCTGCTGGCTTGGCTCGACCCGCGCATTCGATACGAATAATTCCCTGAGCATACCGATTTAAGGACACAGTTCTATGACCATGGATGTCAGAACACCGTCGCCCACTATCGCTCGGCCTGAAGAGTACGAAGATCGTGGCTTCGAGCACACCGAAAGCAGCGTCTCTGTCGCGTCCCAATGGCAGTTGATGTGGTGGAAATTCCGCAAACACAAATTGGCGATGGCGGGCGGGGTCGTCACGATTTTGCTCTATCTTATTGCGCTTTCAGTCGAATTTTTGGCGCCCTCGTCCCCAGGCGTGATCCGGGCCGACTATACTTGGGCACCACCCCAGGGTCTGCATCTATTCCGACAGACAGAGTCAGGTCGTGTCTTTGATCCCTATGTGAATGGCTACAAGGTCGAGATCGACCCAGTGGCGCTCAAGCGCACATTTGTCATTGATGAAGAAAAGATCGTGGACATCGGCTTCTTCATCAATGGCGAACCCTACAAATTGTTGGGCCTGTGGGAGATGGATATCCACCTGCTTGGCTCGACCGATGTAGACCTGCCCGTTTACTTTTTAGGCGCAGACCGTATGGGGCGGGATCTGCTCAGCAGCTTGATCTATGGCACACGCATCTCCATGTCCATCGGTCTGGTCGGCGTCGTCCTCAGCTTTTTTCTGGGCATTACGTTGGGCGGTATCTCTGGCTTCTATGGGGGCGCCATTGACAATCTGATTCAGCGGGTCATTGAATTTATTCGCTCCATTCCGACAATCCCCTTGTGGATGGGATTGGCTGCGGCCGTACCCACGGATTGGCCGCCACTGCGGGTCTATTTTGCCATCACAATCATTCTATCTTTCATTGGCTGGACTGGTCTGGCCCGTGTTGTGCGGGGGCGTTTTCTCTCTCTGCGCACCGAGGATTTTGTCATGGCAGCCCGGCTGGATGGGGCCAACGAGTGGACAACCATCTGGCGGCACATGGTTCCCTCGTTCTTTAGCCACATCATCGCTTCGCTCACCCTTTCCATTCCGGGTATGATTTTGGCCGAGACATCCCTGAGCTTTCTTGGCCTGGGTCTGCGAAGACCAGTGGTGAGCTGGGGTGTGCTGCTGCAAGAGGCCCAGAATATTCGCTCGGTGGCAACTGCGCCCTGGCTTCTGATCCCCGGTCTTGCCGTGCTCGTCGCTGTCCTCGCCCTCAACTTCCTGGGCGACGGCCTGCGCGATGCTGCCGACCCGTACAATCGCTAATTTCCACCGATCCACCCCAAAATATGAGCCGAAACTTATGGCAAGCGACGCACAAAATAGCAATGCTCTGATCGAAGTCAAAGGGCTGAAAACCCATTTTTTTCTGGACGAGGGAACAGTCCAGGCAGTGAATGGTGTGAGTTTTTCGATTGACCGCCACAAAACGCTTTGTGTTGTGGGTGAAAGCGGCTGTGGCAAAAGTGTGACCGCCCGCTCGATTTTGCAGATCGTGGATCATCCGGGGCGCATAGTAGAAGGGCAAATTCTCTATCACGGGGATGCGGCCCACAACAGCGCAGGGGGCGAAGTGATCGACCTGGCCGCGTTGAACCCCAGAGGCAAAGAGATACGCTCTATCCGTGGCAAAGATATTTCGATGATCTTCCAGGAACCCATGACTTCCCTCAGCCCCATCCACACGGTGGGTAATCAGATCACCGAAGCAATTTTGCTGCACACGGAAATGACCCAGGAAGAGGCCGACGCCCGCGCCGTGGAGCTTCTGCGCCGGGTGGGGATTCCCAAGCCAGAAGATCGGCTGAAAGCCTACCCCTTCCAACTGAGCGGGGGGATGCGCCAGCGGGTGATGATCGCCATGGCCCTCTCTTGCAACCCAGTGCTGCTGATTGCCGACGAGCCAACCACTGCGGTGGATGTGACCACCCAAGCCCAGATTCTTGAATTATTGGATGAATTGAAAGCGGAACTGGGCATGGCGATCCTGCTCATTACCCACGATTTGGGCGTGGTGGCCGAAACCGCTGACGATGTGGTTGTGATGTATCTGGGCCAAGTGGTAGAGCGGGGTGATGTGGATTCCATCTTCCACGCGCCCCAACACCCCTACACCCAGGCGCTCATGCGCTCCATCCCCAAGTTGGGTGTCAGCCGCCATCTGCAACGACTCGACTCCATCCGGGGAATGGTTCCCGACCCATACAATCGGCCCAATGGCTGTATGTTTGGCCCCCGGTGCGAGCATTTTATGCCAGGGCGCTGCGACGCGGCCGATCCACCCACCATTCAGCTTGCCACCAACCGGGAAGTCAAATGTTTCCTCTACGAGGACGAAGCCAACAGTGGTTCGTCCAAATTCACCCCTGCCGAAAGATGATAGCAGAATGATGATGACTAACTCTGTGCAAACCATCGGGGCATCCCCACCAAGTGCCGAGGTGCTCCTGGAAGTCAAAAACCTGCGAATGTGGTTTCCCATCAGCGCGGGCTTCTTCCGCAAAGTGGTGGGACATGTCAAAGCGGTTGATGATATTTCGTTCACCGTCCGCAAAGGCGAAACTCTGGGACTGGTGGGCGAGAGCGGCTGTGGCAAAACGACCGCTGGTCGCTGTATATTGCGTGCTTATCAACCAACTGGTGGCCAACTTCTCTATCACCAGGATAACCGCGAAGTAATCGATCTTGCCCCTTTGTCCAACAACGAACTAAAACCCTTTCGCCAGCAGTTGCGGATGATCTTTCAAGACCCCTTCAATTCCCTCAACCCGCGCATGACTGTGCTGGACATTGTGGGTGATCCGTTGAAGATCAACTACAACGCATCCGGCAAGGAGTTGGAAGATCGGGTGGCCGGGCTTCTACGTCAAGTGGGTCTGCGCCCGGAGTATATGCGCCGCTATCCCCATGCCTTTAGCGGTGGCGAACGTCAACGGCTGGGCATTGCCCGCTCGCTTGCTCTGGACCCCCGCCTGGTGGTGGCCGACGAGGCCGTCTCGGCCCTGGACGTTTCCGTGCGGGCGCAGATTCTCAACCTCATGCGTCAGCTACAGGATGATTTCAACCTGACCTATCTTTTTGTCTCCCATGATCTGAGCGTCATCGAATTCTTGTGTGACCGGGTGGTTGTGATGTACGTGGGAAAGATTGTGGAGATCGCTGAAACCGAGGAACTCTTCTCCTCACCCTTGCACCCCTACACCGAAGCCCTGCTTTCGGCTGTGCCCAACCCCAATCCCCGAGCGCGCACGCAGAAGAAGCGGATTGTTTTGGAAGGTGATGTAGCCGATCCAGCCCGACCACCCAGCGGTTGCTACTTTCACCCCCGTTGCCGATTCGCCAAAGACAGATGCAGCCAGGAATCACCTGCCCTGCGCGAAATCGGTACAGGCCATTTTGTGGCCTGCCACTTTGCCGAAGAATTGACTCTGCACGGTGTCAACGCAGAAGGAGAGATGGTCTGATGTCTGCCCAGGAGCAGACAACACCCCGACGTTGGACGCTCTTTCTGCACTACCTGACCTATTTCGTCGGCTGGGTGGCTACATCTGGCCTGGCACTTTGGATCATGCTGCGTATACGTGTGGTGATGCTCGATCTGTACGTCTTTTTCCAGTACGACCCCTGGGCGATGGCAGCAGTAGACAAATTCGCCACGGTCCTTTTAGGGCTGGGTTGGCTGGTTGGGGTTCTGATAGCAGAAATGTGGCTGCGGCAGGCTATCAGCCGGCATCAACTATGGCCTCGTATGCTGCGCTTGCTTGCTATCGAATCGATATTCCTTGCCCTTTTGTATGGAATACAATTCGGATTGGTCTTGTGAAGATGCCGCCTGCGGGCGGCTTTTTGATGCAAAGGAATTCTTGATGTCTCGTCCCAACATCCTGTTTCTGATGAGTGATGAACACCGGGCCGATGTGGCTGGCTTCGCGGGTGATGCGGTTGTGCGCACGCCTGTGCTGGATGAACTGGCCCGCACGGGCGTCATTTTTCGCAACGCCTACACCCCATCGCCCATCTGCATTCCCGGCCGCCAAGCGCTGATGTCCGGCCAGTTTCCTCGCAATTGCGGCTGCGAGAGTTTCGGCCAGGACTTGCCCCCCGGCCACATGACCTTTGCCCGACGCTTCAGCCAATATGCCTATCACACCGCGGCCGCGGGCAAACTGCATCACCTGGGCACAGATCAGATGCAGGGCTGGTTGCAACGCATCGGTTCAGAAGTTCAGATATCACCCCACTACATCACAGAACGGGACAACCCATCCTTTGCCGCCGGGGTGCGGGGATTGGCCGATGTCAAGTGGAGCGACACCAAAGAGGTTCTGCGAGCCGGTGTGGGCCACTCGTCCCACATCATCCAGGACGAATACGCCCTGACCGGCGCGCTTGATCTCATTCGCCAATATTTTGCCGATCCCTACTATGACCGCCAGCAGACCGACCGCCCACTTCTCCTAAAGCTGAGTTTTAATCAGCCCCACTACCCCTACTTCACCAGCGAAGAAAAGTTTGCCTACTATCTCAACCGGGTGCAGCCCTTCCTGGACGAGCCAGCCTTCGATCATCCATTCCTCAGCCAGCGCCAGGTGCGGCCCGGCATCGACGCATCCCTCAGGGAACTGTGCCGGGCCGTGGCCGCCTACTACGGCATGATCGAAACAATCGATGAACTGTACGGCAGCACCTTGGCCGCGCTGGAAGAAGTGGGGCAGAATCTGGACGATTGGATTATTGTCTACACGTCGGACCATGGGGAGATGCTGGGGGAGCACGGCATTTGGGAGAAGCAGAAATTTTTCGAGGCCAGCGTGCGTGTGCCGCTGATCATCCGCTGGCCTGCCGGTTTTGCCGGTGGCAGGGTGATCGACGAGAACGTCAACCTGTGCGATCTCTTCGCCACCCTCTGCGATCTGGCCGGCATTCCCATACCGGATGGATTGGATAGCCGCTCGTTGGCCCCCCTGCTGCGTGGCGAATCAGCCGGCTGGGACAACGAGACCGTCAGCCAATTCGGCGGGCGCAACCTGCTTATCAAGCAGGACGCGCTGAAGTACCAGTACTACGGCGAGGAGATGCCGGAGGTTCTTTTCGATTTGGAGCGAGATCCATCCGAACGGGAGAACTTCATCGACGATCCCCGTTATGGGGATCATCTCAGCCACTTTCGCGCCCGCCGCCGGGAACTCAATTTCTAAGTGTCGCCCTACAGCACACCGTATTTGTCGAAAACCTGACGCAATGTTGCCCCGTTGCGTAGCTCCTGGCGGGTGATGTTCTCGCCCTCCACTTTTGCCACTGCCCGTTCCACCACAGCCCGCAGCGCGTCCTGGGGGATGACAATCACCCCGTCGTAGTCGCCAAAGACAACATCACCCGGATTGACGACCACC
>JAHEML010000608.1 GCA_024643705.1 Caldilineaceae bacterium
GCCCAGATCGGCCAGATGGTAGGGCATGCGCACCAGATGGTGGTAGTAGGTGCGGGGGCGTCCACCGTGAAATTCGCCGGGCATCAGGCCAAAGAGATTTTTCAGGCAGCCCGTGACACCCATAAAAGCATGATTCTTGATCAGGGCCACAGAGATCAGCTCATCCGCTTCGGCGCAGGCTTCCATCACCTGATATTTGCGGAACATTTGGCCGCCGCCGGGGGTATCTACCCAGCGGAAAGGAGGCTTGGTGCCGTCCATGTACTTCACATCGAACTCTTTGAGAAGATGGGCGATCTGGGTGGTGTCTTCGATGGTTTCGCCGTTGTACATGGTGTAGAAGCTGACATCCACGCACTGCAATTCCGCTGTGGTCTTCTCCCGCAGCAGGCGCAAGGTGGCGCGCACAACCGGATCGCTCACCAACTGCTGCCGGTGACGCTCGTTGTACATCACCACATTTTTCGTGGCTTTGTCCTGGTTAAACTTGATGGCGATGGTCTTGGCCGCCCGCAGCCGCTCCCAGGATCGGTGCAAGGGCGCGGTCGCTGCCTTCAACGCCTGGTAGACAGTTTCGTCGTCGGCCATAAAGTCGCAGTGGACACCACGAACGGTGTACTCTTTGGAAGAGTTGGACATTGGGGAAGTCTCCTGTTGTATTTTTCCAAAAAAGTTTGTGGGTAAGTTGAAAATAATCACAGACCTTCCAAGTATAGCAGAAAGCCGCCAAAGCATCACACGCGGTTTTTTGTTCTTTCTTTATCTCGCCGCTTCTGCCATTTCAAGACCGGGGCAGCATACTTCACCTTCTCTTTCACAAAAATTTGGGTTACGTCCCACATGGTGCTGTCGGCGAAGAAGTGGCGTCGGTACGCCCCCGTTTTGAGGAAACTCTCGTTGCCAGCCAGCAGACTCAGGCGTAGTTTGTTGGCTGGCAGATGGTTCTTGCCCGCCAGCACATGCCGAAAAGCCAGAGGCAACCAGTCCACTCTGGCAAAAATAGCCTGCACATGGACAACGGTCCGCTCTACCGCGGCCTCATCATCCGGGTCGCACGCTTCGATCAGACTGTCGATCTGATCCGCAATCTGAAAAAATTCTAGAAAGCCACCCCCCGCCAATTTCAGCGATTGCGTCAGACGGAAATAATCGTCCCTGTCTTTGGCCTGGGCACGCGCGCTGTTCAGCATTACCAGCTCGGTGTAAGCGCCCAGCAGCCAGAGAACGCTGTAAACCGTCCACAGTTTTGGGTTGGCAAACGAGCGAAACGAGTTGGCGATCAACCGGTCGTTGGTGTAGATGTAGTTCAGGGTCATTTCCTCCAGCGGGCGAAAGGCAGCCGCGGAGTAGTCGCCGCTCTGCTTGGCCTTTAGCAGCAAATGGGCCACCAATGCAGTGCTCATGGAAGTCACATACAGCCCTTTAGAAAAGAGGGGATCAATGAAACCCGCGGCGTGGCCCAGCAGGCAGAAACGATCCCCCACCACTTGTTTGGATGAATATTGGATACGCCCGGTACGGGTCCAGCCGCGCACGGCCCGGGGGCCTGCACCGGTGGTATTAGCAACCTGGGTGGGATTGGCAAACTGGGCGGCTATGCTGGGGTATTGGCCGATGAAGGCGTAGAACTCTTCTTCTGCGCTCAGATCGGGTCGTTCGGGATGGATACGTGGATCGAGGAGCAGCCCGACGCTGCACAGGGGATTTGTCGATTGGGGATGGTTGTTGAAGGGGATCACCCAGAGCCAGCCACCCTTAAAAATGTGGTGCAGGGTTCCTTGGCTCACCGGATAGGGAATCCCATATTCCTGGGCAGACAGCCCCACATCGTTGTAGCAGGGCACATTGACCATGTGGGTGAAGATGCTGCGGGAGTGGGTCTGCAAATCCATGTCCCGCAGGCCAAAGCGTTCGGCCAGAAGCGAACGAAAGCCCCCCGCGTCCACCACAAAATTGGCTCGGTAGCGCTCCCCTTTGGCGGTGACAATCTCCACGCCATCGGCCTGCACATCGATTGCCTGCACAGGCGTTTCTTGTAGCACAGTCGCGCCGTAACCAATGGCCGTGGCAGTCAGAAAAGCATCGGTGTCCTGGCGAAACAAGTGCATCTCGTGGCCGTGGGGCTGGCGAGGGATGACCGCTTGCAGGCTGTCTTCCTTGCGTTGGGGCTGGCCTGGCATGTGGTGCAGATAGCTAAAGTGGCGCTTGACCCCGTGGGATGTCCCGGCCAAATCAAAGTAGTTTTCCGAGCTGAAATAGGCCAGTTCGGGCACATCGAACAGTTCTGCACTGGCACGCAGAACCTCCGACGTTTCCAGGATCATCGACTCGCCAATAGCAAATTTCGGGTGGCTCTTGGCCTCAAAGACGATCACCCGTTGCCCGTGGCGGGCCAGGATGGCAGCCAGCGAAGAGCCGGAGAAGCCGGAACCGATAATAGCAACATCGTAATAGAAAGTAGCATTCGTCAAGGCAAGTAGCCTCTTTCTTATCAATCAGGTGGTAGCAGAAATGTGATAGTCCAACGGGTATCCGACTGCAAGGATAGCTGCAATCGACGGCGCCGTCAGTAGTCTCACCACCCCATCGTCCCCCAGTTGGATGGGCGCATGGTAGCCTCCCGGTGTCCACGGCCAGAGCAGCCCTGCCCGCAGCAGCAAGGGTGAATGACTATCGGGCAGGCACACAAAGACCCCATCGGGCAGTTCGGCCAAGCGCGCCGGGGCCGTGGTTTTGCCGCCTGTGGATGTCAGCCGTTCGGCGTGAAGATGAGCGTCCATCTCATCCGCCCTGGGCAACGCCCCCTGGCAGGGCAACGAAGCCGCCACCCATGCTCGGCGAAAGGCGTTGTAGTCGTCCCGGCGGCATTCGGCGCAGGGCCGGTGACCCGCGGCCAACGCGGTGGCTTCGTCCAGGAAGAAGAGTTCCGTGTACCGATCCGGAGTCATCACGGATCGTTTGCGCCCCCGAAATTCCAACAAACAGGCGATCCAGCGCTTGCCCACAAAATCCCGGCGAATCTTCCCCTGGGCATCGTGCAGACAGCCCCGGTTGCCCATCAGCGTGCCCCGCTCTGGTGTGGCGATGATGGTAGAGAAAGGGGTGACGCGGTTTTGGCGGGGCATTGGAAAGTGTCGGGTGTGGGTGTCAATGTGTCGGGTGTCAATGTGTCGGGTGTCAATGTGTCGGGTGTCAATGTGTCGGGTGTCAATGTGTCGGGTGTCGGCTCGGTTGTCGTCGGTAATCGCTTTACCGCCCCACAGCAAACCAACGCTGAAAAAG
>JAHEML010000026.1 GCA_024643705.1 Caldilineaceae bacterium
CCTGCCAAATGGCGGGCAAGCGGGCTGGTGTAGCTGGCATAGGGGGCATAGGCCACTGCAAAGAGGGCCAGCTGGCGTAGAAAAAGGTCTGGCGACGGTAGGCTATATTCGTGCAAGGTGATCCAGAGTACGGGATTGCGTGACTGGTAATTGGCGGCACAGGCTGCAGCCAGGCAGCTCTTACCCATTCCAGGCAGCCCGTAGAGAGCAACCAAGCGTTCCCGGTACACGAGATGCTCTATGCGCAGACGGATGGCTGGCCTATCCACCCAATGAACGGGTTGGGCAGGAATCTCCTCCAAAACCCCCAGTTCTTCCCGCTGCCAGATAATTTCCTGGTTGCCGTCCAGCACCGAGCCTGGCATTGGAAGGGCCTTGCTGCTCTGGTCCAGGTGGGCCGGGTTGCCCGCGGCCTGGGCCAGCCGGAGAAGCCGAGCTGCGGCGTGGGGGTCGTTCTCTAACCCCAGGGCAGGTGCAAAGAGCGCGGCCACAGCCGCGATATCGGGCGTACGTTGACCGTTTTCCAACATCGAAATCTGGCCGGGGCTGTAGCCCACAGCAATACTCAACTGGCTTTGGGTCAGTTGGGAACGACGGCGCAGAAAGCGCAAATAATCCCCAAAAGTGGCGGTGGGGTCGTAGGCGGCTGGAGGCATTGGCTGTTGAATGTCCGGTATTGGACCGATTTGTGAAATTTTGTGAAGTTTTTCTCTGGAATCACCAGTATACCTGTTACTGAATCATTCATCGTATACAGCCGTTAGATTTTCCAGGAAACGTCCATGCCACGGGTTGTCCGGGATATGATTTGGATCAGACGAACCACCCGCCCACCTGTGCGCGAGCCGCCGGGAGATAGCTCAACCCAGACAGTAAACGATCCCCAATCCACTATGCCAATCGAAAATAAATGCCCGGAAGTCGTCGAGTGGCAGTGCCTGATTGTTATTCATCTGATAGCTGACACAACGTAGCCCCAATTGTACATCGACTCGACCAAGGAATCAACCAATCTTGGCTATATTTTCATTGAACTTTCTTACTGAACGAGGAGACACGACTATGCCCAGAACTGCGTCTTTCAATCGCCGAATCTTTCGGCTGCTTCCCCTGCTACTCCTGATATTGGGGGCCACCGGGGCGCTGGCCCACGCCCTCTCTGATGCACGGACCTGTCGTGACGTGAATCAACTGACCTTCTGTGCCGACGAGATCACCGAATTCGCCGCAGCAGCCAATGGCGGCGGCTTTCGCTTGCGCGGCAATTTGCAGATAGGCCCAAAGGGTAGCCCCGCCGTCGTCGCCGTGGACAGCATTGGCAATGTCTTTGACGGTACGATCATCGACCAAAATACGACTACCGGAAGCTATTTTCATTTCAATCAGGCGGACCCAAACACTGGCACCACCGATTTCCTGATCGGTGATGTGCGGATGATCAACGACGCCAGCGGCCTGACGTTGATGGGCACATCGGTGATCACAGATCCGGTCAACGTCGGTCAGGTCCTGATTGGGCGGCTTTTTGTGGATACAGTGAACAAAAAAATCTTCAATCCGGCTGCTGGGGCTGTGCCTATCTTTACCCAACGGGGCATCACCCGCAATGCCAACATCCGGTTGGCATTTACCAGCCGGGCAGGGGCACTCTCCTTTTACAAAAACGGTGGCTCGGTGAGCGAAATGAGTACGGTGAATGGAGAGTTTGACCTTACCACCAAAAAATTCACGGGGGTGATGCCGATCAATCTGAAGCTACAGGGTGGCTCCGCAGTGGACAACGACACCCTCCAACTCACCCTGCGCACCAATTTCAGCGACACGGGTGCCTTCACCGGCTCGGTTGACGGTTTCAAAGCCAAACTGGCCGGCCTGCAAGTGGAGGCCAAAAATATCGTCTTGCGGGTGGGCGAATTCGAGGCGGCCGTGGTGGACGTCTCCAAAGCCGACAATCCTGGCCTGCCCAATCTGGACCCAACAGACACCAACCTGGTCTTCCGTTTCGAGAAGTTGCTCTACAAGAACAACCAATTCAGCATTGGCGGCATTGGCACACCTGTCAAAGACTTTGTCTTTGGTGATGCGTTCAGCCTTGTCAATCAGACTCTGGGGCTTTCCAACGACACCCAGTCTCAGACACTCTTCTTTGCCATCAATTCTACCTTGCGCTTTGGCTCGGTGGCCACCAGTGCTTCAAATGTGCCCATCTCGCTCAAGATTAGCCGCAAAGTAGTGAACGGCCAGCCCAAACCGATTTTTGAGGCGGGTTTGCAGAACATCAGCCCCAAGCTGGGAACATTTACTGCCAATCTAACCGGCGTGACACTTGCCGGCGACGCTGCGGAGAATTTCTTCGGCATCAAGGCCACAACAGCCGCTCTTCAATGGCCGGCCACAATGGGGGGCAAAACAGCCGCGGGCGTAGGTGGCTTCAAGCTGGGCATCAACAAAGACAAAGGGCTGGTCTTTGCATTGGCCAACGGCACAATCAGCACGCCGGAGTTTGACAGCAGTGTCCTGAAGGGCAACCTGTCGGGCACAGTTGGCGTGTCACAAGCCACTGTCACATTTGTTTTGTCCGGTACGCTGCAATTGAAGGTCGCCCAGAATACGGGTGTGGGTACAACCGCCAATATGATCATCCGTGCGGGCAAGACCGTCTGCCCGGAGACACCGCCAGCTACCTCTCCCATTTTTCTCAAGCCAGGCACAACAGCACCCGCTTGTCTTAGCGCTACGAAGAGAGCTTGACCGGCTTTAATTTGAAAATTGCTGGTTTCGGCCTCACTCTTACCAGCCCGCGGGGGCTGGATGATGGAGGCTTTGCGGCGGATCAGGTGGGCTTTTCCTTGCCCGCGGGCATTGCTGGCCTGGGTGGGACAATCACCGGGTTTGTGATGCATGGAAACGGCAATGTGGAAATTAGCGGCGGCGGCTTCGAGATCGCGCCCATCACGATTGGTGGTTTTCAGTTTGTTGGGCTAAAGGGTTCTTTCACCCGACCACCAGCCGGGGGCTACGAATTCACCGCCGGGGGCAAATTGCCCTTGCCGGGCATGGAGCCGGGAACCAACAGCTCGGGCATTTCAGCCAGCATCACCATCCGCACCACGGCTCAGGGCACGTTTGGCGGCGCGGGTGTACAGGTAACCTTTGTCGCAGGTGCGGCCCTGCCCGGCATCCCTATCGGCAGCACAGGGATGGAACTGCGCACCATTGGTGGCAGCTTTAACCTGAACAACAATACTGCACAGATCGGCGTGACCCTGGGCGCGGCAACCATCAGCAAATTACCTTTGCCTCCGCCGGCCAACCTGCCCCTGGCAAAGATAGACGGCAACCTGCTGTTGCAGCTCAACCCATTTCTTTTCAGCGCCAACGCCAAGCTGACTGTAGTGATCTTCAATGTGGCGACGGCCAGCATCAACGTGGGCGACGGTCAGGGTTTTAGTGGCAACCCAGGGATGAATGTGAGTTTCAGTGTCGATGCGGTCATCGTCAAGGGTAACGCCAGCCTGCGGGTGGGCAAGGTAACGGTGAATGGCGTAGAAAAGCGGCGCTACGCGCTCAGCGCCAATTACAATGTGGGGATCGCAAAGCGCCAGTTTGGCATCGGCTTACCCCCCTTCGACATCAACCTGCTCAGTATCGCCTTCTCTGGCGGCCAATTCAAAGACAACCGCAACAGCCCCACCAAAGAGACAGCCGGGGTGCTTGGAACGGTTTCGGTTGGCCCCTTCAGCGGCAGCCTGTTCGTAGACTTTAGCAAAAGCCCTGGGAGCGGCAGCTTTGTGGATTTGGTCAACAAGAACAAATTCACTCTCATCGACAGCATCCGGGCACGGGAGCGGGCAGCCGCAGGCGAAGAAGGCTTTGCCAGCCGCATCCTCCCTGCCGACGAAGCCCACCAGCAGGGGTTGGCCCTCTCTCCCAGCCAGACAAACGGCACAGAGGCCATCCTGCAGGATAGCATTCCTTTCGTCATCAGCCACACGACCACACTTGTCATGGGTGTGGAATACATGACCGGATCGCCGACTCTGCGCTTGCGCCTGCCCAATAACACCCTGTTGACCGAAAGTACCAACAACCCCAGCCAGATGTTTGTACGCAGCAGTGACCCCATCAGTGGAACAGATGCTGTCTTTGTGGTCAGCGGTGCCACGCCGGGCACCTATACTTTGATCATCGACAATGCGCCGGTGGATTATACACACTACGCCTACGAGTTAAATGCACCCCCCGCGGCTACAATCAGCGCCAGTTGTACTGGGGCAGCCGCTGGTGGCGTGACGATTGCCTGCACCCCTGGACCCAACGGTGGGCAGATCAACGCCAGTTGGGCCGTTTCGGACACAGACACAACCAATGTAGAGGTCAGCGTTGGCTATGTGGAAGTAACTGGTGACGGCTCTGACGCCAGCTTTGTCAATGCAAATCTGCTGAACGAAGGTCTGACCCAGGGCAGCGGCAACTTTGCCTGGGATTTGAGCGAAGTACCCACAGGCAAGTATCGCATGGCCGTCATCGCCGACGACGGACAGAACCCGCCCACCGCGTCCTTCAGCGATCTGATTATCGACGTGACCGACCAACGACCACCAGCCGTGCCCTCCGGTTTGGGCGGCACACCCCAGGCCGGGGAACTTCTGGTCAAGTGGAATCAAAACACAGAACGCGACCTGGCGGGCTATCAGATCGGCTTTGGTGTCGTCAACGATAACAACCCGGACACCCCCGGCAACTTTGTCTACACCCGGGATATGGGGCCGAAAGAGGTTATCACGGGTACAAGCAACATCGTAGACGCCAAGCTGTGGGGGCTGGATGACAATGTGGAAATCTACTATTCCATGCGGGCTTACGATATCAGCGGCAACTTCAGCGATTGGGCTGCCAATCAGACGGGTAAGCCCTGGCCCCTCTCGCCAGAGGGTTGGCTTCCTACACCCAATAGCGTGGACGTGGCTCTGTCCAGCCGGATCGAGGTGGCATTCAACACCGCGATCATCAGTAACACAATCCTGGGCAGCCTGACCCTATTGGACGATAACAGTCTTCCGGTGGCGGGCAGCTTCGAGTACATCACCAACCTGGCTCAGAATAAAGTTGTTGGGTTGAGCTTTATACCTGACCACTCCTTGAGCGGACAGAAGAAGTATACGGTGGTTGTCAAGGGTGGCGTGGGTGGTGTGACAAGCGAGGACAACCGACAGATGAGCGCCGATTACAAATGGAGCTTTACAACCGGGATGGTAAGCTTGTTCCTGCCCACTGTCACCCGGTAGGGAAAATCGTGCTAATCGGTTAGCAAAGGATAAATGAGTCACAGCAGGACGGAAACGAGAAACGTGAGGGGACCGGTTCCCTCACGTTTCTCGTTTCGTCTGGCTTTGAACGGTTGCCGCCAAAAGGTGGCTTCCACCAAAAGGGCCGATCATCCGTACCCTGGTTTCAAGATTTGATGGTGAGGCGATTGACAGGTGAGACCGGGGAAAGTAGAATAGGACAGCACCGGCTGCCAACCCAGGCGGACAAAAGGTGCAAGCCAAGTTCCCCACGAAAGTAGATTTTTCAACTATGTTCCGCACAAAAAACCAACCCATTATCGTTCCCCAATACGAGCATGGCCGCATGTCTGGCATTCTGGCTGCCCACTGGGGCAACGACGCCTTCGACAGACCGGCACTCGACTTCGACCGTTGGGTGACGGGGGTCGTCTTTCACGATTGGCAATACGGCATTCTGGACAACTTGCCCATTCTGGAATCAAGCGAAACAGCCTGGCTAGCCCTCACCCGCCGGGCCGTGGTTGACCATTTCGACGACCCCGTGGTGGATATTGTGGCGAAGTTACATGTACGCCGCCTGCTCGGCGGCATGGTCTCGGATACCCGGGCCGAGATGATCCAGCAGATCGATGAGCACGTGGATGCACGGCTGGCCGAGAGCGGCTACTCTCTCGACGCCTTTCGCCGGGCCGACCGCATCACTCGGCTGTGCGACAACATCGCCTTCGACTTTGCCTTTGGGCACGAGCAGACAGAGCAGGCGGGGGTTTTTGCCCGGCAGACAGATGAAGCCGAAACCACCATCCAATACACTTTGCACCCAAACGGCCAGATCATCATAGACCCCTGGCCCTTTGGCGTGCCGACCATTTCCAGCTTCATCACAGCCTTTGCCGCCGATGGCTACCCCGACGTGCTCAAGCCCCAACTACTCCACTTTACCTTTTCTCCGTTGTCGCACTAAACATCAAGGTAAATCTACCCCACTCGTGCGCTACACCGGTTTGCACTACACCGGTTTTGCTTCTTGTTTGAAATTTGCCCCAAAACCGGTTACACTATGAATATCGTAGTGAGCAATTAACTCACCACCACGGTTCGATGAACTGCTTCACACCCGCATCCCGTCACACCTTCATCTTGTCACCTTTTCAGGAGGTTCCCCAATGGAATATCGTAATCTCGGACGCACAGGCGTCAAAGTTAGTGTCCTCAACCTGGGCTGCATGATGTTTGGCCGCAGCACCACCCCGGATGATTCCTACGCCATTATCGATCACGCGCTGGACGCAGGCATCAATTTCCTCGACACCGCCAATGTCTACAGCCGGGGCCGCAGCGAGGAGATCACCGGCGAAGCGCTGAAACGCAACGGCAAACGGGACAAAGTGGTGCTGGCAACCAAAGTCCACGGGCGCATGGACGACGACGACCCCAACGCGGGCGGGACAAGTCGACGCCACATTATCGAACAGTGCGAAGCCAGCCTGCGCCGTCTACAGACCGACTACATCGATCTCTACCAGATGCACCGTCCCCGCCCAGAGATCGCCATCGACGAAACCCTGCGCGCGCTGGATGATCTGGTGCGGGCGGGCAAAGTGCGCTACATTGGCACCAGCACCTTTGCCGCCTGGCAGGTGGTCGAAAGCCTGTGGGCATCCAAAGAACTGGGGCTGAATCGCTTCATCTGTGAGCAACCACCCTACAATATCCTGGACAGGCGCATCGAGCGGGAACTGCTGCCCATGGCCCAAACCTTCGGCATCGCCACCATCCCGTGGAGTCCGCTGGCGGGCGGGCTGCTGACGGGCAAATACACCCGGGAAAATCGATCCCCCGACGGTGCACGCTACGCCGACGTGAGCGGCAACAATCGTTTCGCCGCCCGCAAAACCGAAGAACTCTACGACGTTGTCGAAGGTCTGCAACCAATTGTCGAAGCCAAAGGATGCACCATGGCCCAGTTCGCCCTGGCCT
The DNA here is from genome assembly GCA_024643705.1 of Caldilineaceae bacterium. Lineage (GTDB taxonomy): Bacteria > Chloroflexota > Anaerolineae > Caldilineales > Caldilineaceae > JACQGT01. Next base: position 7,272 of record JAHEML010000026.1, read on the forward strand.
GGGTGATGGAACGACCCGGTGTCACCAGCCCGATCATTGGCCCCCGCACCATGGAACAGTTGGTGGACAATCTGGGCGCGCTCGACGTAACCATCACCGACGAAGACCGAGCATTGGTGGACCAATTGGTTCCCCCCGGACGGATGGTCAGCGCTTTCTACGAGGCCGATTTTGGCCCCAATCAGCACCGATGGTAGGTGATGAGAGATTAGGGATTGGGGACTGGACTGTGGCACACTTTCCCAATCTCTATTCTCCAATCTCCCATACCTAATCTTTGGTACGTTATGGACGAAACCCGACTTTCCGCCCTGCTTCAAACTGTTGCCGACGGCTCACTGACCGTCGAAAGCGCGCTGTCCCAACTGCGGGGGCTGCCCTACGAAACCGTGGGCGACTTTGCCACCCTGGATCATCACCGGGCGCTGCGCAGCGGCTTCCCGGAGACGATCTATTGCGAAAGCAAGACGCCCGAGCAAGTGGCCGCCATTGCCGAACGGTTGGCGGCCCGTTCACCCCGGCTGCTGGGAACCCGTGCAAGCAAAGCCCACTTTGACGCGGCCGCCCAGCGTGTGGCTGGGTTGCAGTGGCACGAACTCGCCCGCTGCCTGTGGATAGATCAGGAGCCGGATCGCAGCCGCGCCGAGGGTGTTGTCCTGGTTTGCGCGGGGACAAGCGACCTGCCCGTGCTGGAAGAAGCAGCCCTGACCCTGGATTTGATGGGCCACCGTCCCCACAAAATCAGTGACGTGGGCGTGGCAGGGCTGCATCGCATCTTTCCCCATGTGCCCGCCATCCAGGGGGCCAACGTGGTAATTGTCGTCGCCGGGATGGAAGGCGCTCTGGCATCGGTGGTGGGTGGGCTGACGAATGCGCCCGTGATTGCCGTGCCAACATCGGTGGGATACGGGGCCAGCTTTGGGGGCCTTTCGGCCTTGCTGACTATGCTTAACAGTTGCGCTTCGGGCGTAGCAGTGGTGAATATCGACAACGGTTTTGGCGCGGGCCATTTGGCCGCGCTGATCAATGCGAAGATTGTTGCATAGTTGATTGGTTGACTCAATCCGCCAACCGTCAGTCACCAATGGGCCAATCAACCACAGGACAAACACAATGATACTCGACACTTTGACACCTGACACTTTGACACCTGACACCTTGACACCTGACACTTCCCTTTCACCCAACACGACCGATAAACTCGCCAATCTGCGCGCCATTTTGCGCGAGGCTGGCTCGGTTCTCGTCGCTTATTCAGGCGGGGTGGACAGCGCGCTTGTGATGGCGGTGGCCCACGAGCAGTTGGGCGAAAATGCCCTGGCCTGCATCGGCGTCTCGCCCAGCTACCCGGCCCGGGAGATGCGGGACGCGGTGAAGCTGGCCGAGCTTTTGGGCGTCCCCTACCGGCTGGTGAACACCGAAGAATATCTAGACGAAAACTACGCGGCCAACCCCAACAACCGTTGCTATTTCTGCAAATCGGAACTCCACAACCGGCTGAAAGAGTTGCTGGTGGTCGACGATTGGGGCGTTGTGTTGGACGGCGCCAACACTTCCGATTTGGGCGATCACCGGCCTGGCATGACCGCGGCACGGGAACGAGGCGTGCGTTCGCCCCTGATCGAGGCGGGCATCAGCAAGCCGGAAGTGCGCGCCATTGCCCAGCACTTGGGCCTGCCCGTGTGGGACAAACCGGCCATGGCCTGCCTGTCCAGCCGTGTGCCCCACGGCACAGCCATCACCCCGGAGCTTCTGCGCCAGATCGAAGCTGCCGAAGATGTGCTGGTGGACTTGGGCTTTCCCCAGTTTCGGGTGCGCCACCACAACGAAATCGCCCGGATCGAAGTCCCCGCCGAAGAGTTCCTCAAAGCCTTCCAATACCACGAGCAGATTGTGGCCGGTGTCAAAGCCGCGGGCTATCGTTTTGTTACCCTGGATTTGGCGGGGTTTAAGAGTGGTTCTCTCAACGGCGCATCGAACGGGACAATGATCCCGCTGATGGAAAAGATTGGATAAGAGGGATTGGGAGAGTAGAGATTGGGTAGTGAAACCGATAGTACATCACCACCCAATCTCTCATCTCCCAATCTCCAATCCCTCACCCCCATGAACATCGCCTACCTCGACACCCCTTCCGGAATTTCCGGCGATATCTTTCTCGGCTGCCTGCTGGACGCGGGCTGGCCCCTGGCGCGGTTGCACGCCGTGGCCGAAGCCCTGCGCTTGCCCGAAGGTAGCTGGCTGGTGGATGCCCAAACCGTTATGCGCGGGCCGCTGCGGGCAACCCTGGCCGCGGTGGAGGTGACAGAAGGTGATGCCCACCGCCACCTGAGCGACGTGACCGGGATCATCCGGGCAGGCGATCTGCCACCGATTGTACAGCAGCGGGCCATTGCCGTCTTTACACGGCTGGCCGAGGCCGAGGCCAAAGTCCACAACACCACGCCGGAGCAGATTCACTTCCACGAGGTGGGCGCACTGGACGCGATTGTGGATATTGTGGGCGTCTGCGCTGGTCTGCATGAATTGGGGGTCGAACAGTTGCACGCATCGCCGCTGCCATTGGGCCACGGCTGGGCACAGACTATGCACGGGCGCATTCCCCTGCCCGCGCCGGCCACGCTGGAACTGCTGGCCCAAGCTGGCGCACCGACAGTTGCCGCGCCGGGGCCGGGCGAGTTGGTCACACCTACCGGGGCCGCACTTCTGGCCGAGCTGGCCGACTTCAGCCAGCCGCGCATGACGTTGCGACGTATCGGCTACGGCGCGGGTCGCAAGGAGTTTGCCTGGCCGAATGTGGCACGACTGTGGATCGGGGAAGAGATTTTTAACGCAAAGGCCTTTAATGTAAAGGGCGCAGATGGAGCAAAGAAAGAAAGTCCGCACGAATCCGCCCAATCAGCGTCATCCGCGTTCCAATCTTCTCTTGTCGTCATCGAGACAAACATCGACGATATGAATCCGGAGTTGTACGAGCCGGTGCGGGAGCGGCTCTTTGCCGCCGGTGCGCTGGATGTGTGGACAACAGCCATCGGCATGAAAAAGGGACGCCCGGCCACCCTGCTGTCTGTGCTGGCATCGGCTGAAATAGAGGCGGAAGTCGCCCGTCTGATTCTGCGGGAAACAACGACCCTGGGTGTGCGGGTCTACCCGGTGCAGCGGCACATCGCCCAACGAGAATTTCGCACAGTCGAGACGATCTACGGCCCGGTGCAGGTGAAGGCCAAGCTGCTGGATGGGGAAGAGTTGGGGGCAAAGCCGGAGTTTGAGGATTGTTTGCGGTTGGCCGACGCTGCGGGTGTACCTGTAGGTATGGTCTACGCAGCAGCCCTGGCCGCGGCTCATCACAACCCGATAGAAAGGGACAGAACAGCCATTGAAATTCACTGACAAAGCCTGCCCCGTCCTTTTGCGCCGGCGGGAAGGCCGCCTGCAAATCCTGGCCTTTCGCCACCCGAAAGCCGGCCTCCAGCTTATCAAAGGCACAGTGGAGGCGGACGAAGAACCGAGCGAGACGGTTCTACGCGAATTGGGTGAAGAATCGGGGATTGAGGATGCCCTGCTGGTCGAACCCCTGGGCCAGTTGGTCTTGCGAAGTATCCAGCAACGCTGGTACATTTTTCTGTGCGCCGTCGAACGCACCCTGCCCGACGAGTGGAGCCACTACACCACCGACGGCGGCGGCCACGATTTTGCCTTCTTCTGGCATCATTTGGACGAGGCACCGAGCGACGAGTGGGATCCGGCTTTTCGTACTGGGCTGGGGTTTATCCAGCGGCGGGTGAAAGAGAGATCGAACGATAGCTTGGTCGTATCAGCATAGATTCACACATGCAGTAAAATTCACACATACCAAAAGGAGCAATACCATGCCGACGATTTTACGCAGACCCTTTGGCAGCACAGGCCACGACAGCAGTGTCACCCTTTTTGGCGCGGCCGCGCTGGGCGGTGTCACCCAGGCCGATGCGGACAAAACCATGGAATTGGTGATGGAGTATGGGATCAACCACATCGACACGGCGGCCAGCTATGGCGCAGCCGAAGACAGACTTGGCCCGTGGATGGCAAAGCAGCGCGCCGACTTCTTTCTGGCAACCAAGACCGGCGAGCGCACCTACGCCAAAGCCAAAGAAGAGATTCACCGCTCGTTGGAGCGCATGCAGATCGACAACTTCGACCTGATCCAACTCCACAACCTTTCCCACCCGGACGATTGGGACATTGCCATGGGTCCCGGTGGCGCGCTGGAAGCGGCCATCGAAGCGCGGGAGCAGGGGCTGGTGCGCTTCATCGGTGTCACTGGGCATGGGCTGAACGTGGCGGCCATGCACTACCGTAGTCTGCAAGCCTTCGATTTCGATTCGATTCTGCTGCCCTGGAATTATGTGATGAAGCGCAACGCACGCTACGCAGCGGATTTCGAGCGGGTGGTGGCTCTGGCGAAGGAGAAGGGCGTCGCCATCCAGACGATCAAATCCATCACCCGCGGGCCATGGGGCACAACGGAGCGCAATCGCTCCACCTGGTACGAACCCCTGGAAGATCAGGCAGACATCGAGCGGGCGGTCCATTTTGTGCTGGGCCGAGGCGATGTCTTCCTCAACACCGTGGGCGATATCAACGTGCTACCCACCGTACTGGAATCAGCCAGCCGCTTTGAGGGATATGGCCCCAGCGACGAGGAGATGTCTGAAATGTTGGGCGAACGGCGGATGACTTCGCTGTTTGCGTAGATTGAGCCAAAAGATAGAGAGGGATTTACACGGCGTATTTTTGGGCTTGTCTCAGAAATACGCCGTGTAAATATGTACCCTCTGGGTGTGTAATTTCGAGAAGCTGTTGCAGGCTAAATCGCTCTGTGCTACGGTTATTTTGTCATTTGCAGGATAATAATAGTTGAACTAAGCGCTGCGCGCAGGGGGTTATCCAGCATCTCCTGATATTCCTCATTACTTCCTCTCCCAATGTAATTGTGTCACCATACTTCCTGTCGAATCCGATTTTCATTCAGAC
>JAHEML010000609.1 GCA_024643705.1 Caldilineaceae bacterium
GCAGCATTCGAGTGGACGGCCAGGACATCCGGGACATCCAGCAGACATCCCTGCGCCAACAGTTGGGCATCGTGTTGCAGGACACATTCCTCTTCTCCGGCACGGTGATGGAGAATATCCGCTATGGCCGACTGAATGCCAGCGACGACGATGTGATCGCGGCCGCGACCCTTGCCAATGCGGACCCCTTTATCCGTCTGCTGCCCCAGGGCTACACCACCCAAGTTTCGGAAAAGGGGCATAATTTTAGCCAGGGGCAGCGCCAGCTGATCGCCATTGCCCGGGCTGTGCTGGCCGATCCTCGCATTCTGATTCTGGACGAAGCGACCAGCAGCGTGGACACCCGTACAGAGATTCACATTCAGGAAGCCTTCCTGCGCCTGCTGGAAGGGCGCACGGCGTTTGTGATTGCTCACCGTCTCTCCACCATTCGCAACGCGGACGAGGTGCTGGTTGTCAACGAGCACCGCATCATCGAGCGGGGAACCCACGACGAACTACTGGCTCTTCATGGCTTTTATCACGATTTGTACATGGGCCAATATTTGCGGGTGTCCGCTGGTGCGGGTGAAAAGGTGAAGGGGTGACAAGGTGACTGGTTACTAACGGGCCAAGATTGTTCGCAACTCGCAACTCATCATTCACCATTCGCTTCCCCTTTCCCTCCACGGAGATTGTATGCAATCCACAGTCGCTTCTCCCGTCCGCCGCAGCCGCGTGGTGGACGCTTCACCCATTTACTATGGATGGGTTGTGCTTTTCATCGGTGCGGTCGGCGTCATCTTAACCAGCCCCGGCCAGACCTATTCTGTCTCCGTCTTTATCGACCATTTCATAGCCGAATTGAACATTAGCCGTTCTCTGGTGAGTACCCTCTATTCTGTGGGGACCCTGACCGCCAGCTTTGCCTTGCCCTTTGTTGGGCGGCAAATTGACAAGCGTGGCTCTCGACTAATGATTGTCGTTATCAGCCTGCTGCTAGGGTTTGCCTGCGTCTATATGGGGTTTGTGCGCAATTGGGTGATGCTGGGGATCGGATTTCTTGCCCTGCGCATGTTGGGCCAGGGCAGCCTGAGCTTAGCCAGCCGCTATGCGATCAACCAATGGTGGGTGCGCCGCCGGGGTTCGGTGATGGGCATCGCGGGGGTAGCAACTGCGATTCTGGGCAGCGGCGGTTTCCCTGTGCTAATCAATTGGCTGATCCCCCGTTTTGGTTGGCGGCTTTCCTACGGATTGTTGGGCGTAGCCGTAATTGTGTTGATGGTCCCTCTGGCCCTCTTCTTTGTGCGTGATCGCCCAGAAGAGTACGGTCTGCTGCCTGATGGCGTAAACTCACTGGCAGACCAAGAAAGTAAGAGCAAGGGCTTCACCGAAGTCCATTGGACTCTGGCCGAAGCCATGCGCACCCCGGCGTTCTGGCTCGTTTCTGCGGCCATCGCCTCTATGAGTATGCTAGGCACAGGGCTGACTTTTCATATTTTCAGCATTTTCGAAGACAGTGGCTTGTCGGCCACAATGGCCGCGTCGGTTTTCCTGCCCACAGCAGTCACCGCCGGTGTGATGCAGTTGGCCGGTGGCTTTCTCATCGACCGGATGCCCGTGCGCTTTCTGCTGGCCGCCGCACTCTTTCTGCAGGCCTTGGCTCTGGTGATGGCCCCTTTTCTCACCACACCGCAATTGGCTTATGGTTATGGAATGGTGATGGGAACCCTCAACGGGCTGCAAATGATCGTGGGCAGTGTGGTCTGGGCCAAGTATTATGGCCGCCGTCATCTCGGCGCAATCACCGGTGTGGTTTCGACGATTGGAGTCGCCAGTTCGGCTCTTGGCCCCATGCCCTTTGGGATTGCGCGTGATATGATGGGCAGCTATACGACGATTCTGGTTACGCTGGCTGTGTTGCCGTTTTTGCTCGGAATCGCTAATCTGTTTTATGGCAAGCCACCTGTGAAAAATGACGACAATTTGGGGTAAACCAACATTTGAGCGAAATGATGAGCCGAATTCGAACTCAACCACGGTAAGTGGCACGGCCACGTCAGAATCCTTATCTATTCCGCCTTTCACATGTTCTATCACTCCGGACGATGCCAACCCGGGCTGCAACTACGCCATTCCCGATGAACCGCCCACCGGCGATGTGGGCAAGCCCTTGGACGATCTGGCCGCATATTATCGCGGCCAGGGTCGCGCCCCCCATTTCGAGTTTCTCGAAGTCTACGCGCCCGCTTATCAACCGATCGGTTGATCGACCGAACGACATCCGATGGAGAGCAAAATCCACCCCTTGCCCAAATTTTTCCACCGGTTGGTGGACTCCTTCCAATCATAATTGGGCTATCCTTGAAACATCTCGATTTTGTGTACAGGTTTGTGGGCAGAATGACACCAAAGGTCTTCTCGCCACACCAGATGGATCAAGGAGAAACGTATGAGCACGCTGGGATTGATTCACACGACGTTTGGAGTGGTGGCGCTACTGGCAGGGGCGGTTGTACTGCTGACACGTAAAGGCACACGCTGGCATCGCACTCTGGGTCATGTCTATTTGACCAATATGCTGGCTCTCAATATCTCCGCCCTCTTCATCTACCGGCTGTACGGTCATTTTGGGCCGTTTCATTGGATGGCCCTGGGCAGCCTGCTGACGCTGGTTGCGGGGATGATCCCCGTATTCACCCGCCTGCCCAAAGGGCGCTGGCTGGAGCTGCACGCCGCTTTCATCAATGGATCCTATGTGGGGCTGGTGGCGGCTACCGCCGCGGAGATCACAAGCCGTATCCCCGGTACGGAAGACCATTTCGCCTTGGTGGTGGGTGGTACATCTGCTCTGGTGATTGGAATCGGTGCAATGATGATTCACCGCAATCTGCCCCAGAGTTTGCGTCGAACCCCCGCACGTTTTCAGGCGGCACTGTCACTCAAAAGTTGACGTGACGGGCAAATCTTCACGCGAAAACGAGTCTGCCAGAGGATCAACTCTGGCAGACTCGTTCTTTGTACTGCCTGTAGCCGCCACGGGTGGGAAACTGAGCAATGGCAGATAAGAAATCTGCCTACGTTTCTATCACTTCCACGTGGCCCGTAGCACACGCTGCCAATTGCCGTTGGCGATCTTCGCCAACTCCTCCGGCCCGTAGCCCGCATCCTGCAAGGCCGTCATTAGCTTGGGCAACCCTGCCGCGTTGACCAAATCTGTGGGCATGGTGGCTCCGTCGAAGTCCGACCCCAGGGCCACGTGATCGATCCCCACGCGCTCGACCAT
>JAHEML010000610.1 GCA_024643705.1 Caldilineaceae bacterium
AGCCAGGGGAGCAGGTAGACGGTCACACCCAGGGGAGCAAATGGATGAACATTCCCGCGGATGTTCAGGTCGGGGAGCAGGAGGGTGGCCGCCCAGATTGCCAGAAAGCAGCCGACGGCCACCATCCACGCGAGCACCGGAAGCCGGACTAGACGAAAATTCCAGCTACGCAAGAATGCCCTTGCTGTAGCCCCGCCAACCACAAGTAATGCAGCACCCCAAAGTATCCAATCCCAGGTAGGCTGTTCGATAGGCAACTTGCGCAGGTCTGTGCAATTCCAGAGCAGGACAGCGACGAAAACGCCTGCGATCAGCCCGATTTCCCAACGACCGAGTCTGTGGTGGGGAGCATGGTTGGGAAAGCTGAGCAACAGTGCCATTAGGCTGGCCGCACCCGCGCCCATGAGCACGGCAGTTGATAGTCGGCCTACGGGGATGCCCGACATCCAGCCGGTGAAGGGTGGTTGTGCGTGGAAAAGTCCACCGGCCATCAGCAGCAGACCTAACGCCACCAGTTTGCCTCGTTGGGAGTGGCCGTTCAGGCTAAAGAGCAGCAAGGAGAGTCCCAGCCAGAGGGCGATAAAGAGTGTACCGAACAGTTGGTGGGCGGCTTTTGTGCGGGCAAACCCCACACCCAGTTGGCTGGTCCAATCGGTAATGAGCGGCGGCAGACGCAGTCCATCGCTGGCGAGGGATCCCATGCCTATTACAGCGATAAAGAGCATCACTACTACCCCAGCAAACCAGCCGATGGAGACGGCGCGTTCGGGCGTGCCAGCCATGCGGCGCTCGAACGCCGAGTAGAGCCAGGCCATTGCCACACCCTGCAGAATCGGAATTGGTGCAAAAAGGGCCGCGCCGGTTGCGGGGCCGATCAACCCCAACTCTCCTTGCCGGTTGGCGTAGAAAAAGTAGCAAACCAGTACAGACCAGAGCACGCCATAGGTGGCCCCTTGCCATAGGTGGGCAAACGGGAAGAAGCGGCGCAGCACAGGGAAGAGTGCCCCGAAGATGACGCCGAAGATTCCACCGATCATCAAAATGCCGAGCGTACCCTCCAGGGAGAAACCACCACTTCCCCCTATCATAAGGGCCACCACCCGCATGGCGAGCCGGGACCCCACTCCCCCGATGAGTACGCCGGCCACTCCTCCGCTGAGAAGAGCGGCGAAGAGGCTATTGAGGTTGACGGTTGGTGTTGAACGAGCGATTGTAGTCATTAGTGGGTTCTCCCGGAAATTTGGCCGAAGATATGCGCTTTTGTGGTCTATGTTTTGGGGCCAATCCCAGCCCACCAGAGGCCAAAACCGCTGATCAATCCAAAAGCAAGCCCGCTACTGGCCAGGGCAATCATTTCTCGCCCTTCGCCGCCCGTGCCAAACAATAGCAAAACGGAGACCGCGTAGCCGAGGCCACTGGCAATGACCCAGCGGTTGATACCGGAAAGATGTTTGCGCAGGGCAACCCATTGGCCCACACCCACACCCAGACCTACCATTACTCCGGCCACCAGGCCACTGAGCCATTCTGACATGGTGTCGCTGGCAGGGATGATCAAGGCCATGCCGACGCACATTGCCAGAACTGCCCCTACAAGAGCGCCACCGATCCAGCGTTTGGCGTCCACTTGGCCTCGCAGCAGAAGAGCCTGGCTGGTAGCGCCAAAGCCACCAATGCCGATGCCAATCATGACGCCGACGACGACGATGGCTGCACCCTGGCCCAGGACACCCTCGACAGCGTCACCTATATCCCAGGAGAGTAACATGGCCCCAAGTTGGCCGACGGCGACGGCGATTGCGGTCACCACAACCCAGATGGCAAAAAATGAGACAGACCAGCGGTTGGAAGCAAGTGTATTGGTTGACATTGGAGTATCCTTTTAGAAAAATAGTGAGGATGAACTGAAGGTAGGGACGGAAGGAAGTGTGAAACGTGAGATCACTGACCTTTCTCACGTTTCACACTTCCTTTCTCTTTACTGCACTGTGACAGTCACCTTTTGGGTCATACCCTCGCCGGGCAGGGCGATGTGCGCGCCGTTGGCTGCCTGCAAACAGAGGGTGTGCTGACCTGGTGTCAGCGTCAGTTCGGCCTCTAGCTGACCGTTGCCGTAGTGCAAATGGGTGTCGTCTTTGATGACGACTTCGCCCACTGGTGTACAGTCTGCGTCCACCAGGATGTGCAGGTGACCGGAACCGTCAACGATGTCACCGGCGGGCTGGATGGCGAAGTTTTCGGCAGCCATTGTTACCTTGAGGGGGCTGGCGACGGTGGCTCCATCGGTGAGATTTGTGAAGAAGACCCGTGCTCCTGTCTCCTTGATGGGCGGGCTGGGTGGCGTGCAGGCAGACAGGAGCAGGGTTAACAAGAGAAGGGCAGCAAGCAGAGCATGGGGACGAGATGTGATCTGTTTCATCGATTCCTCCGAAGAATAGGTTGATAACATGCGTATTTGGCGACGGACGTTTGTAGGATACGACACGATCTGTCCCGTTGTCATGGGGCAGGTGTCCCGCGTGGTCGGGAAGATTGGCGCTGGGCTATGGTGACACACTTTTTGCCGCGTCGTCTGTGCAATCTGTGGACTTTGCAGTAGACTCATTTCTGTTTTTATGATGGAGGTGCAGAGATGTTGCTTGCCTACCATTGTGCGGTTATCCATGTCTGGCAATCGTTTTCAAAGGAGAACCTACCTTGCTTCCTCAATCTCACATTGCCTACACATGGGCAGGGTTGAGCCTGGCCCAGGAATATCTGGGTTTTGCGCCCGATGCAGATTATCGATTGGTGGCTTTGGCTGCGGTGGGGCCAGATTTGATCGACAAACCTTTGGCTTTGGCCTATTTTTACAAAAAATATCGCTCGGCTGTGCTTTTTGCCCATACGCTTTGGTCGTTTGTGCTTGTGTTATGGCTGGGGGCGCGGGGGGTGATCGGTTTGGCCTATGCTCTGGCCTATGGCGGCCATGCACTGCTGGATCGGCTCTGGTTCTTTCGGGACACATTTTATTGGCCGTTGCGGGGTTGGCGCTTTCATGTGTGGGGCAAACGGGGTTCCGAGCAGGCGAAGATCGGATGGGCCTATTGGTATGCCTTTACACGCAGACCGGAATTGTGGGGTTGGGAAGCAGGGGGGCTGTTGGCGTTGGCCTGGTTTGTCTGGCGACACAAGCTCTACCAAGGGCGTAATCTTTGGGCCTTTGTGCAGACCGGCAGGGTGACACGAGAAAGCTAAGCATCTGATTCGTCGGTTGTTTTACCTT
>JAHEML010000611.1:0-2651 GCA_024643705.1 Caldilineaceae bacterium
ATATCCGGCCAGAAGAGACCGGCCAGTTGGCTTCTGCTGTGGGGGCGGTCTGCTTCTACGGCCAGATATACCAGAAGTGCCCGCGCTTTATCCGACTGAAAGCCAACCACTGGGCTGTCGGCCAGATGTGCCTGAAATCCACCTAAAACGGAGATACGTAGCTGGGGCATGGAGCAAGCAGCCTTGTAGAAGAAGCCAACTGTTCAATTGAGAAGTCCCTATGTGGGCTATTGTAACGATTTACCTGCTCTGGCGCAAGCGCACTTTTATCAGCCTAAACGTTTTCTCAACGCGGTAGGATGGCTGGGTCTCCGTACTCTCAACACCCGGCTGATAGATTGGTGGTCAGGAGGAAACATGAGCCGAGAACACCCGCAGCCCAAAAAATATCACTCCTATCTGTTGCGCTTGTGGCAGGAGGAAACCGACGGCCAATCGGTGTGGCGGGCTTCTCTGGAGAGTGCGCAGGGGGGGCAACGCTTCGGTTTTGCCAGCCTGCCTTCTCTGCTCACATTTCTGGTTGATCAAACAAAAGAGGATGACCCAGGTGAGGAGGTGATAGACGTGTAATTCTATCGACGGCCCGGAAACGACGAAACGCAGGTTCCGATTTAATGGCTATCCAATCAGACATCAGAAAGGAAGTTCCGATGAAGAAGCGCTCAATTATTACTGTTTTGCTGATGGCGTTGCTCGTCTCTGTATTGGCGGGCACAGGCACTCCGGCGGCCCTGGCCCAGGACATTGACCAGCCAATGGGAGCTAAAGCTGTTTGGCTGGCCCACCATGCAGCGATGGAAGCGGGCGAGTTGGAAAAGATGCTGGGCTATGAGGCTGACAACTTTATTAGCGTGGTACTGCCGCCCCCGCCCGGTTCTGATCCGGTATCTGTTGGCCGGGAAGCCTCCATCGCAACTTCTACCTACTTGATTTCTCAGCATATCGATTATGAATGGCTCGACCTCCACGAGCAGGGCAATACCGTGACCTTTCGTGCCAGAGTCCACACAGACATGTTCCAGGAATTGGGTGTAGGTCCGATTAATTTTACGGGCACTGCCGTTGTACAGGACGGGAAGATTGTGACCGAAACCTGGATTATGGACCCTTATGACAACGCCAGAATTGGCGCAGCGGCAGGCAGAGCGGGCAATATTGCCGTCGTTGACCGCTTCTATGACGAGATTTGGTCCGCGGGCAATGTGGAAACCCTGGACGAGATCATCAGCGAGGACTTCATCGACCATTACAGCGGCGAAAACGGACGTGAAGCGTTCCGCTCTCTCGTACTTCTCTTCCGAGAAGCCTTCCCCGATCTGATAGTAACCCATGAAAATGTGCTGGCGGACGGGGATTTGGTCGTCGCTCAGGTGACGTTCACGGGTACGTATGCGGGTGGCGCATTTGCCGAGGTCTTTGGCGTGCCAGACAGCGCCATTGGAAAGACAATCACTTTGACCGGTGTGGATTACGCCCGCATTGTTGATGGGCAGATGGTAGAAGGCTGGGGCAGCCACGATGATCTGGGCTGGTTTGGTCAATTTGGCCTGGAATTGCAGGTGGTGGAGTAACGCAGGACAGAAGTTGACAGCATCACAACAGAGTCCCGGCAGCTCCCGCGCTTTCGGGACTCTGTTTTTTTCGCAAACACACTTTTGGAACGTTTTGGGACACAAGAATGGACGGATGATGGATAGGATGGAGTGTACCACAAGCTGACACAAGAGTATAGCAAAGGACGCGAATTCCTATGAGCCGTTCGACGCAGGTTGCCTGGCAGGTTTTGCACGACGAGGACGAATGGAGCCGAGAAGATACACAAGCCCCGGTTGCTTTTGACACAGAATCAGCCGCGCCCCAATTGCGGCGGCACCGCTGGCGCTGGCTGTCGTTGGGTGTGGCCTGCGGGCTGCTGTTGCTGCAGCTAGGCTGGGCGCTACTGCCCGGCGCGGCGAATTCGTCGTTTGCTGGACGCGCAGGCGAGGGAGTTGTTGCAATCGGAGTGGAGCCGACCCCACGACTCTATGCGTGGGAGAGTGCCTATTTTATTGTCACGTACCGGCAGGGCGAGCGCTCTGCCGTGGCTGATGCCGCACGCTTGCTGGATGCGCGGCACGGCCAGTTGCGCCGGGCGTTGGGTCTGCCCACCCAGGTGGAGGGGCAGAGGAAGTTGTTGGGAGTTGAGGGTATTGGGCTGGAGGAGAGTGAGGCCTTCGTGTGCGCTGGGCTGGCTGGCCTGGTCGATGAAGCCATAGACCAGGCTCTGCCTACGTTGGAATCTACAGGTAGTTGGCAGGTGTCGCCGAGTTTTGAGTTGGGGCTGCGGGGCTGGGCACATCTTCAGGTTTGCCCAGCTGATGCTACGGTGCAAAAGGGTCTGTTCGTGCAGACGTTTAGCCGGAGTATGCCCTGCTTGGCCGAGCTGCACCCGGCGCTCTACAATTTCCCATACAGGGGTCAGCTACCCCAGCAGACCGAGCGGGATGGGCTGGCCTTTGTCGCTTTTTTCGACTATGCCGTGGCAGAGTATGGGGCAGGCCGTCTGCCTTTGCTTCTGGCTGCACTGGGCCAGCCGGTGACTTGGGACGAACTGATTCCTGGGGTATTCGATCGCTCTGTGGACGAGTTTGAAGCTGGCTGGCGTGCGTGGC
>JAHEML010000611.1:2661-3265 GCA_024643705.1 Caldilineaceae bacterium
AATATGGGCTGTAAGTTGATGCCTCGCGAAACGAGTCTTTTGGGATTTCGTAGGCGCTGCTTGTAGCGGCGCAAGCGTAAAATGCCCATTCTTTTTGCGAGAATCGACGGCATTTCGGTTGATTGTGCGGTTTTTGACCGCGCCTACAAAATATGTTTTATGGTGTACTCAAGCTGGCGCTTCGAGTTTTGCTAGTAGCCATTCTGTCATCTTAGGCAAATCTAACGAGGCTCCCTGCTTTTCTGCCCCGGCGCGGAGGTGGGCGGGCAAGGGCGACAGCAACTCGGCCAATCTGTCCAGGGCCACAGCCGCATACCAGCGGGAGCGGGTGAGGCAAGGGAAACGTTGGATGGCCCCATTGACAAAAGCGGCATCTTCCAGCCGATCCTCGGTGGCAAAGAGTACCCCAATTGCGGGCAGAGACAGACAAGTATGATAGTGGGTCTCGGATAGCTGGACCAGCCGTAAACCCTCCACCAACATCTGGCACGCTTCGCCGTGATTGTTCATCGCCAGAGCCGGATAAGCACAATCGACGAAGGCCCCGCTGAGCGCAAGGGCGTTCTCGTTGCCCATTTGCTGTTGGCTTTGTACGGTTTGCCAC
>JAHEML010000027.1 GCA_024643705.1 Caldilineaceae bacterium
CTGCGCCGTCACCCAGATGTAGCCGCCCTGACCGAACACTACCCCGCGGCGAGTCTCTGCGCCGAAGCAACCATCCGTATTCGCCGCCATTTGGACGACACACCGCTGGCTTTGGTCGATTTTGCCCTGGCATTGCAAGCCGCGGCCCAGCTTGCCGAGCAGACGGGTGATGGTGTTAATGAAGCCCGTTGGCAAAGCGAAGCTGCCTATGCGTTTGGTGCCGCAGGATCGGAGAGCGGGGCGGGTGTGCCAATCTCAAGTCTCCCATCTCCGATCTCTGCTTTCGGCTGGAACAGAAACACCCTTACCGTGCCGGGCATGTGGCCGGGCGATTGGGATTGGTGGGCGCTGGTGGATTTCCCCGTGGGTCAAGGGGGCATCACCCTGGTGTGGGATGGGGAAACTCTACACACCGCACGCACCACTGGCCCCAGCGGCAAGGCGGACACGACCCCACCCCTGGCTGTGACCTTCGATGGGCGGGTGCAACATCACAACCGTTTGCAGGTGCTGGGCGCGGGGGAGGACGACTTCGATCTGCGTTTTCGGGGGGGTGATGGGTGGGTCTTTCGGCCGCGTTTCCATCCGCCCAAAAGTTGAGCGGATGATCACTGGCATAGGCGAAGTGATTGGTTTCGATGATCGCGCCACCTGATTGACAGATGGATTCTTGGATGCTATTTTGATGATCGGACTGTCAGATGTGCAGACGCGCAGCCTAGGGAGGCAACGACCATGCCAGTTGTCAAAACAGAATCAATCCAGATGGCCCAACGGGGCCAACTTACTGTTCCCAAGCAAATCCGGGAAAAATACGCGCTGAAAGCGGGGACACAATTCACAGCCATCGACCTGGGTGGTGTTTTCGTCTTCAGCCCTCGTCTATCGCGTATCGACGACTTAGCCGAACGAATCGCCGATGATCTGAGCGAAAAGGGTGAAACATTAGAAAGTATGTTGCTTGCCTTGCGGGAAGAGCGCGAGAGCGGCAATGCAGCCTAGAATCTTTCTGGATACCAGCGCAATTTTTGCTGCGCTTTGGTCTCCAACCGGTGGCGAGCGTGAACTTCTCAAACTCTCCGAAGCAAATGCCATACGTATCACCGTAAGCAGCTACGTTTTGAGCGAAATTGACTCCGTACTCAAGCGCAAGGGTGGAAATCGAAGGGGTGAACAGATCCTGTTATTGGATGATACGCGGCTGACAATCGTACCAACACCCGATGCTGCCACGATTGAGCGCTGCACAGCTTTGCTCGATTATGCAAATGATGCCAAGGTAATTGCTGCGGCTTGGCAAGCAGAGGTTGATTATTTCGTCACACTGGATCGGCAGCATTTTTTAGAGAATACGGCGTTGAAATCAGCTTTGCCATTCCACATGGGCACGCCTGGCGATTGCCTGGCCTGGCTGCGTATGCGACTCTCCACACCAGAGGATCATTGATTCCATGACCACCGCCCTCGCCTACGACCCCTTCAACCTGCAACACACCTTCCCCCGCCACCCGGAACATTCCGGGCGATTGGAAGGTACATGGAAATTGCTGGAAGCTGACGGCATTTTGGATAGCCTGCTGCGGGTGGAGAGCAAACCCGCGCCCATCGACGCCATCACAGCGGTGCATATGCCCTTTTATGTGGAACAGTTGGAGGCGATGGCGGCCCAGGGTGGGGGCAAGGTAGACCCGGACACCTATGTGGTGGCAGCAAGCTGGCAGGCCGCGCTCTTGGCTGCGGGTGGGCTGTTAAGTGTGACCGACGCTGTGCTGACCGGAGAGACTCAAAACGGTTTTGCCCTTGTGCGCCCGCCCGGCCATCACGCCCGACCCCACACGGGGATGGGTTTCTGCCTCTTTGGCAATGTGGCAATTGCCGCCCGCCATGCCCAAAAGAGCCACGGCGTCAAGCGGGTGCTCATCGTCGATTTCGACGTGCATCACGGCAACGGAACCCAGGAGATGTTCTGGGACGACCCATCGGTGCTGGTCTTCAACACCCACCAATTCCCCTACTATCCCGGCAGTGGCGCTCTGGACGAGACCGGCGCAGGGTTGGGCGAAGGCTACACGGTCAACATTCCCCTGCCGCCGGGTGTGGGAGATGGGGGCTACCTGGCCGCGTTTCGCCAGGTGCTGGCCCCGGTGGCCCGCCGCTTTCAACCCGATCTGATTCTGCTGTCGGCGGGCTACGACGCCCACTGGATGGACCCATTGGCGAACGAGCAGCTAAGTGTGGCTGGCTATGGGGTGCTGGTGGAGGAACTGATGGGGTTGGCCGACGAACTCTGCGGCGGGCGGCTGGTGGCGACTCTGGAAGGGGGCTACAATTTGGATGTGTTGCCCCATTGCGTTTTGACAACTCTGCGCGCCCTGCACCGTGATCCCGCGGGCGTCAGCGATCCATTTGGCCCCGCGCCGGGGAGCGAAACAGACATCTCTGCATTGTTGGCAGCTATCAAACGGCTCCATCGGCTCTAACTCCCCAGCCAGAAACCTCACACATCACCCACATTCCTCACCGCCTGACCATCATGTCCATTAGATGTGCCAGCGCCGCCGCGGGATCGGTGCAGCGCCCGCAATGCACCGGCGATGCTTGGATGATGGTGCTGTGGGGTGCGACAATCCAGTGGAAACGTTCGGCCTGGGGCAGCGCGCCGATGGGGCCTTCGCCCGCGCAGATGGCGGGGACGGTTTCCAGGGCAGCCAGCGCCGCGTCTACGTCGAAGCCCGATGGGGCAAAGGCTGCCAAGCGCGCGGGTTCCATATGAACAGCCGCAGCCAAAAAGCGTTTTGTGCGGCAGAAGAGAATCACCCCGGCGTTGAGAAATTCTTCCCGCTCTACACGAGGCACAACCCGGAGCATGGCATAGTCATAGGTGGTAATCTGGTCAGCCATTGCCTGTTCGGCCTTTCTCCGCCTCTTGGACAAACGAGGCAGACCCAGCCAGCCGGGCTGTTAGATAGTCCACATACGCCTGGCGCTGGTCGGCAATATCGGCAAAAATCTCCTCGCCGCCCAGCCATTCAGCCGGAATCATCTCCACCAGTCCGCGCCAGTCCATCCCGGCAAGAAGCGCCTTTGCCTGGACATCTGCTGCGGCCAGGTTGCCCGCCTTCGCCAGCAATACGTGTTGGCGGCTCAGGGGAAAAGCGCTGGCCGCGCGTTCGGCGTAGCCCGGCCAACTGTGATGAAAGTAGAGGGATGCCCCATGATCGATCAGCCAGATTTGCTCCTGCCAGATGAGCATGTTCACGTTGCGGGCCGTGCGATCCACATTGGTCACAAATGCGTCGAACCAGACAATGTTGGCCGCTTCTTCCCTGGAAACGGGGAATTTGAGCATAGGGCTGTACTCTACGGCACTGGGCAGATAGGCCAGCCCCAGGTTTAGCCCCACACTGCCCTGGAGCAAATCCTGGATTTCCGGGTCTGGCTCGGAGCGGCCAAAGTGTGGATCCATCTGAATCAAGACCAGCTCTGGGACATTCAAGCCCAGCGATCGGCCAATCTCGCCGGAGATCAGCTCGGCAATCAGCGCTTTGGGTCCCTGGCCGGCACCGGCAAACTTCATCACATACTGCTGGCCGTCGTCAGCCTCGATCACCGCGGGCAGAGAGCCGCCCTGGCGCAGGGGCGTCACGTAGCGCTCGGCCTGTAGGGTGCGAATGGAAGGTGGTTTCATAGGGGCTTAGGGTCCGGATGAACGTTCTAGATCAAACAATCGGTCGTCAGTCGTCCAATGATAATAGACCCCCATCAAGGGGAAGTCAATTGGAGTGCTGCCTGGGGTTTCCTGGCCTTTCTCTTTTCGGGTACAATTGGAAGCCGTGTCTGGAAGCCGTGTCGCGATTGAATCAGTGAAAGGATGGACAATGAGCGAAGCATTGCAGTCGGAACACCTGTGGGAGACGTTGAAGCAGGTGATCGACCCGGAAATTTTTGAAAATATCGTCGATTTGGGTCTTGTCTATGGGGTGGATGTGCTGGCCGATGACCAAGTGCGGGTGACCATGACGCTGACCACACCCCATTGCCCTATGGGGCCTGAAATCATCGAGAATGTGCAGAAGGTGATCAAAGCAGAGGGCGCGACCGCGGTGGATGTGAACATTGTCTGGGAGCCTATGTGGACCCCGGAAATGATGACACCGGAGTTGAAAGCCCAACTTGGGATCGGTGAAGAAGAGCCGGAATTGAAGATCGAACTGCCGCCACCACCCCCACCGGTCAAGAAGAAAAAGGGGCTGTTGGCCCGCATCTTTGGCTAGACTAAGTTGAAGATAGAACGCGGATGACGCGGATCAGGCGGATTGCCGCGGATACATTCTGCGTTCATCTGCGTCCATATTTTCTTCTTCTTTCAAATCATTTCGGAGGTTGAACAGAGCATTCATGCCCAATCGTACCCAAGTTTACGGCCACCGGGGGGCCAAGGCTGTTGCCCCCGAAAACACCTTGCCCGCTTTCGAGAAGGCCATCCAACTGGGCGCAGCGGGCATCGAGCTGGACACCCAGGCCACCGCCGACGGCCAGTTGATCGTCCTTCACGACTTCCGTCTGGAACGAACCACCACCGGCAACGGGCTGGTTCGGGAACATACCCTGGCCCAGTTGCAGGGGGTGGACGCGGGCATTCGCTTCCACGAATCCTTTGCTGGCACACCAATCCCCACATTGGATCAGGTATTCGATCTGGTGAGCGACCGCTGTCGGGTGAATGTGGAGATCAAAAATATGGACTGGGACGGGGGGCCGGAGGTGGAATTGCTGGTGCAGATGATGCAACGGCGCAAGCTCCATGATCAGGTGATCGTCTCCAGTTTCAACCCAATTGCGCTGATGAAAGTGCGCTGGGCCGACCCATCCATCGCGCTGGGGCTGCTCTATTCTGGCGATCTGCCCCTTTTTCTGCGTCGGGCGTGGCTGGGGCCGTTGATTGCGCCCGAAGCTCTGCACCCCCACCACACCATTATCGACGAAGAGTATATGCGTTGGGCACGCAGCCAGGGCCATTTTGTCAACACCTGGACGGTCAACGACCCGGACGAAGCCCGGCGGTTGGCTGGGCTGGGGGTGGATACGATTATCTCCGATGTGCCGGATGTGATAATAGAAGCGATTGGATTGTAGAATTGGGTATGGATCAAATGAGAGGAAACGGTTAAGAAATGAGTTCCTGGGCACAGAGTATTTTCGCCATTACGTTATTCGTCGAGGATTTGGCCGCCGCCAAACAGTTCTATCAAAATGTCTTTGATTTGCCGGTGGTCTTTGAGGACGATAACTCGGCTGTCTTCGGGTTCGGAAAGACGATGATCAATCTGCTCAAGACCACCGAGGTGGATGAACTGATTGCGCCTGCAACAATGGCAAGCCGTGAAGCCGGTTCGCGGGCCGTTTTGACAATTCAGGTGGAAGATGTGGACGCACTGTGCGCCGACCTGACCAAGAGGGGCGTGACGCTGATCAACGGTCCCATGGATCGGCCCTGGGGTGTGCGTACCGCCAGCTTTGCCGATCCCGGCGGGCATATCTGGGAGATCGCGCAGTAGCAAACCGAGGAATGAGTCTGGCTCGGCCATTCTCTATTCAGCCAAACGAGCGATCAATGTGCCATTAGCAAAATGGACTTGGGCAAGGTGACCACTGACTTGGATGGATGGCGCGTTGGTTGGGCCTTCCTCCCAAGCCAATGCCCCTGCCAACAGCCATTCATGACCATCGATCGTCACTGGGTAGACCATCCCCCATTCTGCTGTCCCCCGCATAAAGTTGAATGCCCGACGCGCTGTCCAATCTCGATCCAGCCTGAAATCATCCGCGACGGGGGTGGATTGATAGCTGCCCCCAGCCGGTTGGGCCACCCGTTGCTCTCGTCCATCTGCCAATTGGCTCAAAACCTCTGCCAATAGGTCGCCACCAGCCCTGGCGCAGAGGGCATCGGCCTCCACACCCGACGTGCCGTCATCCAAATAGACCGCCCGTTGCCCCGCGATCTCGCCGCTGTCCAGCCCTGCGTCCATCCAATGCACCGTGACACCCACAGACTTTATGCCTGCCCGCAGTTGCCAGAAAAGGGGTTCTGGCCCGCGAAAATCGGGCAGGAGCGACGGGTGCACATTCAGAAAACCATGTTGTGGGAGCGACAGCAGATGGGCCGGGATGATCCGATCGAAACAGGCGACACAGGCCACGCCTGGCGCAAGCTCGCGTACAAGTGCCGCGAGATCAGGCGCGGCCAATGGGCCAGACTCGTAAACGGGTATCCCACGCTGCCAGGCCAAATGTAGCGCGTTCGGCTCGACAAAGCTGTGGATGAGGGGGAGATCGAGGGGGTTGGCGTTGGCTGAAGGGGGCAGAAGCGGGCGGAGTTTTGGGCCAGAAATCAACAGCCCGCACACATCTGTGCCCGCATTCACCAACTGTTCGAGCACAATCCGAGTGAACTGACCCTGCATTCCCAAAAATAGAACCCGCATAAGCTTTGACACCTGCTTTGTCCAGACGCTATAATCGAAAGAAGCGATACCCGCAAACCCGTCTCGTATTTCCTCGACCGATAGATGGGCCACAACCTGCGGCCAGAAGCCGCATTGATCAAAGGAGCCGAAAGAATGGCCGGCATGGTACAGTGTGTCAAAATAGGACGGGAACTACCAGCCCTGGAGCGCCAACCGTATGGCGGCGAACTGGGCAAACGCATCTTCGAAAACGTTTCCCAGCAGGGGTGGGATATGTGGATGCAATACTCTGTGGTTCTCATCAACCACTATGGCCTGAGCCTGGGCGACCCCCAATCCCGCCAGTTTTTGGAAGAACAGATGGAAGAATTCTTCTTTGGAGTGGGGGCACAGATGCCCGAAGGGTGGACGCCAGAGGGCGAAGGTGCACCCGCAGGCAAAGGTGCGCCAGCAGCCAAAGCACCCCGCAGAAAATAGGAGCCAAAGGGTTTAGGTGGGTAGATTTCTGTTCACCGAAAGCTTTATCTCCGGCAAAATTTTGAAGCGGAGCTTTGTGTGGGCTGCGCGCAGGGCTGCCTCGACTTCTTCGGGACTGTCGCCCGCAGCAAAGATAAAGCCAAGATAGGCGTCGCCTTCGGGCAAAGGCACAAGTGGATAGTTCATCTGGGCCGTGATCTGGACATCTTCGATGCCGGTCACGGCCTTTGCGTCGTCAACCCCCTTCACTCCCCGCAAAATCCCCGCCTCCGGGATCGGGATCATCATTACCCCCCCGGCGCGCCCTTCACGGGTCAGCCCAGCCAAAGGCATCCCCGTGGCCTGGCGCAGAATCAACTCTTCCAACGAAGCATCAGTCCCAAAGCGTAGGGTGCGCGAGCAAAGCCCCCCAATCGAACGCCCGGCCAGCTCGACAATCCACGCGCCCGCCTGGTTGATGCGTAGCTCTGCGTGGATTGGCCCCATTTCTAAACCCAACGAACGGGCCGCATGGGCGGTGGTTTCGGCAATCTCATTTTGCACAGCCACCGGCAAGCGGGACGGGGTAACATAGATCGTCTCTTCAAAGAACGGCCCTTCCAGGGGGTCTGGCTTGTCGAAAAGGGCCAACACTTGCAGCACGCCTCCATCCAAAATCCCCTCCAGCGCTACTTCCACGCCAGGGATATATTCTTCGATCAGAAAGTGGCGGCTCGGCCCGATGAGCTGGATAAGGCGACCAATGGCGGCCAGCAACTCATCTTGATCATCGGCGCGAATGACCCCCCGGCTTCCGTTCAAATCCTCCGGTTTCACCACGCAAGGGTAGCCGATCTCCTGCTCCACCGTGGCCGCTATCTTTGCCATTGCCTCGCTTTGCGGGGAAAGCGTTGAGGAGAAGCGGTGGAAACGGGGCGAAAGCACGCCCCCGGCAGCCAATAGCTGGCGCATCTGATATTTGTTGCGGGCTGCGTCGGCGGCCTTTGTTGCATTGTGAGGCAGGCCAAGCAATTGGCTGGTACTTGCGGCCAAAAAAGCGCCGCTGTCGTCCAACGAGAGAATGGCTTGAACAGGTCGTTCGGCCAACGCATCCACAATCTGATGGCTGGATTGCTCCACATCGGTAAAATCCACACCCAGCCGAAAATTCCAGTGTTCGGCCAATTCCCGGGGCATATCCACGGCTTGTAGAGCCTCGATCCCCAAATGGCGGGCCGCATCGACAAAGGCTGCGGTGCGGTAGCTGTGAGGCGTGGTGAGCAGCAGGACGCGACGGGTCGGCTTCGTCTCGGCCTGCTCCATCTCAGTCGGCTCTGTCTCTGCCGGTGTCGATTGGGGTGATTGCTGAATCTTCATCGGCTTGTTTTTTATTGGCTCGATTGTCATTGGGGGACGCCCACCTCTTGCAACAGGGCCAGCCAGCGAGAATGTTGATGAGCAGGAGTCTGCCTTTTCATCTCGGCCAATGGCTCTGGGCTGCCGACGGCCTGGGCGGGGTCAAGAAGTTGGGCAACGCTTGCAGCAAAGGTGGCAGTCCGCTCTTGCTCGCCCTCGGACAGCCCCGCCAGTACCGCCCCAGCCAATCCGCCGCTACGAAAAAGGCGGGGGAACTCGTCCAGCTTGCCACTATTCTCAAACAGGTGGCGCAGGTGTGCTTCGCTCAATTCTTGCAGCAGGTTGGAAAAAATAGCCACCACCCTGGGGTTGCCTGTGCGGGCCGCGGCCACAGCCGCCTGGCTGAAGCAGTAGTCGCCAGCCAGAACAGTGCCACCCACCAGGGATTTGTCCAGGGAATCGGTTTCGGGGTTTTGCAGTAGCAGGAGTTTGTGCAGCGAGAGCGCTACATCGAGCAGCACCATCGCGGTTGCCAGGCTGATGCGCGCCGCCCGGTCTGCGGGGCCAGTCTCTTTGGGGAATGCGGCGCAGAGGATGATGCCAGCCAGAGGCGAATCAGCGCGGCGGGCTACTTCGTATCGGATAAATTCGCCCAAGGTGGCGTGTTCTGTCTCTGTTGCTGCCGCTACTTCGACGCGTACATCGCCCAATTCGTCAAGATAGTCCTGGGACATGACGGTGTGACTCCTCCAGGGAAGCGTGGTCTGTTCTCATTCTGCCCAGGATTGGATCAGCGCGGGCAGCTGAGTAAGGGAATCAATGGTTGCGTCCGCGGCAACAATGTCAACAATGCGCTGATCTTCGGCCAGGGGTATCATGCGGCAGTGGACTGTGAGCGCGCCCATCTCCAGGCCGCCGGCAATGTCGTGTTTCAGGCTGTCGCCCACGCACACCAGCTCGTAGGGTTCGGTGTCCCAGCTTTTCAGCGCTGCTTCGTAGATTTCCTGGCTGGGTTTGCGCCATTCTACAGCCGCGCTGCTCAGGCAAACATCCAGGAATGGGCGTATGCCTGTATAATCCACCATGCGCTGAAAGACCCGATCGCAGCTATGGTTGGCGATGATTGCCACCAGGTATCCCTGGCTTTTGAGCCAACCCAGCAGGTCGAGCGCACCCGGCAGCGGCTCCCACGCGGTCATCTCCGGCGCGTAAAAAATATCTACAGCCCGGTGCAATATGTCTGTATCCATGCGTGTGGCCGGATAGCCGAAAAACTGGAGCAAAAAACTTAACGCGTCGTCGGCCACATGCTCTTCGTTTTCGTCGTCGGATTTGGTCTGGGCAAAGATGCGGGCCTCGACGATATTTTTCCAAAAATCGTCGGGGAAGTCCATCCCCGTGGAGCGCATGTAGCTTTCGGCCTGGCGCGCGCCGCTTTCCATCAGGACTTCCAGTGGCTGCTTCAATCGGGCCAGGGTATTGTCGAAATCAAAAACCACCCCCTGCACCATCCGCCGTCGGCGCAGCTCTTGGTTGGGCAATTCTGGGTAAAAATTGTGGCGCAGATGGGCCACTCGCTCTGGGGCCACCTGGGCTGCCATTGTATCCGCGGCGGCGTCACCCAGCAGTTCGCCGTGGGTCAATTCTGTACGGGCCACGCGGCTGGCTGGTGGAAAGTTGGCTGCCCGCTCTTTGGCCCGCTTCATAAAATTGTCCAACTCCTCCAATGTCAACGCTTCCATGCCCGTGGGCAGGCTTTCATTGGGGGGCGCAGTTGGCTCATTCTGGTCGGGGTTGTTTGGCGATTTGCTCATAGACACAGTATGCGGACGGAATGGGGGTTCTGTCAAATGGGGAGGGTGCGGAGGGTTGAACCAAATCAATGGGTTGGGGTAAGATTGACCAATCGACGTGAATTGAGGTTGACCATCCAGGTTTGATCATCTGGATATTACTATCCGGATATTACTATCCGGCAACGATAGAGGAGATGTTGTATGTCATATTCATTGACCATTGGCTCGATCCGGTGCCACATTATCAGCGATGGACACCAGTGGAGCGATGGCGGCGGCTTTTTTGGCCTTGTGCCCCGCATTTTGTGGGAGCCGGTGATTCGCCCGGACGAGCGCAACCGGATTCCTGTGGTTTTGCGTTCGCTGCTCATTGAATCGGACGCCGGGCTGATTCTGGTGGACACGGGCCAGGGGGACAAGTTGGGTGATCGCGAGTGGCGCAGGCTGGGGATGGCCCCCCGTCGGGAGCGGCTGGTGGGGGAGATGGCTGCGCTGGGTTTTAAGCCAGACGATGTGGACACGGTTCTCTTTACCCATTTGCACGCTGATCATGCGGGTGGGGCGACCCGTTGGTCAACCCTGGATGATCCTACAAGCCCGCTGGTTCCCACTTTTTCCAATGCCCGCTACCTGGCCCAGCGCATTGATTTGGCCGACGCCAGCTTCCCCAATGAGCGCACCCGCGGAACCTATTTCCCCCAAAACTGGCAACCCTTGGAGGCCGCTGGTCTGTTGGATGTGGTGGATGGGGATCAACAGCTGGCGTCGGGTGTGCGCACCGAGGTTGTGCCGGGGCACACGGGCAGCATCCAGGCTGTGTGGATCGAAGATGGCGGCGATAGTCTGCTCTTTTTGGGTGACACATGCAGTTGGGCTGCCCATATGGATCGGCTGGCCTGGGTTCCTGCATTTGACATCTACCCTATGCAGAGCATCGAGGGTAAGCGGCGTCTGCGTGCCCAGGCATTTGCGAAGAAGAGTTTGCTGGTCTTTCAGCACGATAGCCAAGTGGTAACGGGTCGCCTGGCAGAGGGGGAACGCGGACCATTTGTGCAGGCCGAAATTATGGAAGATGGGTGGGCACTTGCCGAAAGTGGGAAGGGGTAGCGAGTGTCCAATCTCTGGAAGCAAAACGTGACGGGCAATCTTGCCGTCACGTTTTGCTTCCCGTGTTGAGTGGGAATTATCTGGGCAACATCAAACCGGAAGAGTGTTTGAACACAAAGTGTACAAATTTGCAGGTGTAATCTACGGTCATCTGCCCGATCCGCGTCATCCGCGTTCTATTTTCAGGTTAACTTTCGGCAATCTCGAACAGTTCTTCCTTGTTGAGAAGGTGGATACGTTTGCGTCCGATTTCGATCAGACCCTGGGCCTTGAGATCGTTGAGGACTTGGGTGGCGGTCTCGCGGTAGGTTCCTACACTTTCGGCCAAATCCTGGTGGGTCAGTCCTGTCACTTCGTCGCTAACCTGCTCCTCGGAGAGGCGTAGCAGCAGGCTCGCCAGCCGGGCCGGAATCCCCTTGAATGCCATGCTTTCCAGCCTTTCCTCGGCTTCGCGCAAGCGTTTGCCGGTGATCTCCAAAATGCGCAGGGCTACCTGGGGTTTGCTTAGAATCAGGCGCTCCAGGTCTGTACGGCTCATGATGCAGATCAGGCAATCTTCCACGGCTTCGGCAAAGGTGTTGTGCATCTTTGTGCCCAACAGTGCCATTTCTCCGAAGAGAGTGTGTTCGCCTAGGGTGGTTATCACCAATTTCTTGCCCTCGGGGCTGATTCGATAGAGCTGGACTCGACCCTCTTTGAGGATAAAGAGTACTTCGCCTGGCTCTTCGGGGCGGTAGAATACCCGGCCCTTTTGCACGGTGCTCATGGTGGTGATCCGGTTCAGGTCTTCCATTTCACGGGCGGTCAAGTCTTGGAAAACTGTCAATTCGGAGAGGTATCGCATTTTTTCGGCAGGTTGAGTACCCACCGTTGCCGAGCTATTCATTTGTCGTCTCCCGCATAGATATGGGTTGTGTTCGGCTCTTTTCTTGTCTCTGCTCTCGTCTCTTTGCCAGCAGCGCCTTGCCCAGCCTCTCCTGCACGTCATCGGGAGATGGATTCCCCAGCGACCAGACGCGACCATCGAGAAGGTAGGTCGGCGTGGCAAAGACGGCGCTT
>JAHEML010000612.1 GCA_024643705.1 Caldilineaceae bacterium
ATTGCCCACAGCCTGGGCGTGACCCAATACCGGGGCGGAACCGATTTTGTGGGCTACTCTATCAGCGGCAACAAACTGCCCCTGACGGTGGACGACAGTGGGCGACTTTGGGCCGGTGGCTCGATGGTGAATGGGGACGGCTGGCAGAACTTCACTTGGGCCAACTCCGGGCTGCGCTCGGCCAACGTGGCCGACAACGCGGCGGACGGCGCGGACCGGGTCTGGCTGGCCCATCCCGGCGGCGGGCTGAGCGTGCGCGGATCGACCCTGCCGCCCCTGGCCGAGCAGGTGCCGCTGATCGACGACATCAACCCCAAGAGTGGCAAGGAGGGGGACAAAATCCTGATCACAGGCAGTGGCTTCGGCACGGAAGCGGGCGCGCTCGCCATCACTTTTGGCGGCAAACCGGTGACGATTGACGGCGACCCGACGGATAACGCCGTGACAGTGGTACTTGGGCCGGACAATACCAGCGGTCTGGTCTCACTGGTCAAGAATCGCAAACGGCTCACAAAATCCAGCATCCAGTTTTGTGCCATTCCGGTCATCACCGGTGTCAGTCCCAGCGGTGGGAATGCAGGCGTGGAGATCCGCGTCACTGGCACCAACTTCGACCCGGAGGCTACACTCACACTGGGCGGCGCGGCCCGTCGCCCATATATCGCCAGCACACAGGCAATGAAAACAACGATAGTTGCCGCTGATGCCAGCGGTTTTGCCAAAGTCACCAATCGCTGTGGCAATTCCCATTCGTGGAGCGTTCCGTTCAATAAAATCGATCTCTCCATCAATCAGTTTGTGATGAGCCAGGGACTGCCTGACCAGCCCCTGCTCTATGCCCGGCCCACACTGGCGCGCAGCTTTCTGCGTCGCAGCGGCGATATGCGGGACAGCGATGCAGTGGAGATCGATTCGGCGTTTATCACCTTTACTGACCCGCGCAATGGCGCGCAATACGTCTCCTATACGCCCTATACAGGGGCCGTTCTCCCCCAGCAGAACAGCTATACACCCAGCGATTTTAACTATTTCGACAAAAGCGTGAACATTCCCAACGTCGTGCCGATTGGTGGCGCGGGTTTTGACCGTGGCAATTTGCTGGTGAAGGTGGAACTCAAACGGCGCGGGCAAGTTGTGGCCCAGACTGATCAGACCACCTTCTTTGAGCGCAATCTACCCCTGCGGGTGATCTTGATTCCGATTATGGACAAAGGGCGGGGCGATCAACTGGGCGCGGTTCTGCAAACGATGAAAAACAACGCAGACCGGGACCTAGACGATCTGCGCCGCCGCATGATGCCCACGGGCGATGTGGAGTTTGTCTGGTCGAATGAAGTGCTGGTCCACGACGAGAAGATCGATCTGGAGGATTGGAAGCTGCTCTATCACTTTGCGCCCCAAATGGACCGGGCGCGCAGCCGTTGGAATGATCGTACACGTGCCGACGCGCTCATCGCCTTTGCGGTGGTTGATCCCATGTTAGTAACGGGCGGCGCAGATGGATATGGCCTGTGGCCGGATGCCAGCGAATTGGCGAATACGCTCTTTCTGGATGGGCTGGACACCCTCTGCGATGTGGGAAACACTGTTGTAAAAGTGGTCAGCTTTGGGCTGCTCGGTTCGGACGACGGCTGCCATCTGGACATCCCTCTCTACATAGCGTGGGCCAAGGGCAACGACGGGGTTGTGGATAATGACATCATTGGGATGAACAAGCGGGCGCAGGCAAGCTATCTTTTTGCCCACGAAATGGGCCACGCCTTCGGGCTGGTGAAGCCCTGGGCGTACAACGGCTCGGTAAACGATAACCTGAGCCATTCGGTCAACGATGAGATCGGGCCAAAAGGAACCACTTTCGAGACCAGCCGATCCTGCAATCAGCGTACCGACGCCGAAGCGAAATTCGACTGGGGACTCTCGTTCTATTCCCAGCCGGGGGTGAAGCAGCCGATTGTCAACCCGCTGACCGGTGCGCTCTTGGAGCCCCAGAACAATGGCACCTATTTTGGTATTCGGGCCAAAGCAATGATGAGCTACGCCTGTGCCAAATACAACGGCAACAGCTTTTTCGAGCCGGTGGACTATGCCACCATCCGGGCCAACATCACTGGCCCCATCGGATCGGCACGCACGGACGACCGGGACGCCACAGGCCAGCCCATCTACCGTGCGCGCACAATTGCAGGCCCCCGGCTGCACGTGGCCGGGGAGATCAACCGGGAGACGGGTACGGGGTCCTTCAGCCGGGTGGAGCTGCTGAGCGAAGACGCGCCCCTTAGCCCCGGTTTCGAAACGGGCTATTGGTTGGTGCAACTGGATGGCAGCGGCAAGGAACTAGCCCGGCAAGGCATCTTCCCTGTATTTGATACTGCCCACAAGCACGAAGTCCATACACCCCAGCCGCCCAACCCAGTAGGCTTCTTTGCCACAACACTCCTCAAGGCCAACGGCATGGTTTCTCTGCAACTCCGCCGGGACGACACGCTTTTGGCGACCTTTGCACCGGGCAGCGCCGCGCCCCAGGTGGTCGTTACCAGTCCCAGCGGAGGGCAAAATTTGACCGGAGGCAATCTGGACGTGGGGTGGACAGCCAGCGACGGTGACAGCGACAAGTTGGAAATCGTCGTCGATTATTCGACCGACGGCGGCGCAACCTGGACACCTATCGGCGCGGCTACCGGTTCCGGGCCAGGAACCCTCAGTCTGCCGGTATCCCTGCTGGCAGGCAGCGACGATGCCCGTGTCCGGGTGGTCGCCAGCGATGGTTTGCAAAATGGCAGCGCGGTTTCGGCTCCATTCACTGTTGCCAGCCAGCCCCCGTCGGTCTTTATCAGCCAGCCGGCGGGCGGCACTGCCTTCGGCTAGGCGGAGCTGATCCAACTGGCGGGTGGGGCGCGGGACAATCAGGACGGCCTGCTGGGTGACGCCACCCTCTCCTGGCGCAGCGATTTGGACGGCGACCTGGGCAGCGGCGGGCAACTGGCCGTCTACCTGAGCGTGGGAAGCCACGTGCTGACCCTGCGTGGGGTCAACAGCAATGGGCAGGCCGCGGAAGCATCTGTCACGGTGACTGTGGCGGGCGACTATGACGGCGACTCGATCCTGGACACAGAGGAAGTTGCAGAAGGGTTGAATCCTCTGACGGCAGCCGATGCATTGGGCGACACCGACGGGGATGGTCTCTCGTTGCGCACGGAGCGGCAGTGGGGTACAAACCCAGGCAACCCAGATAGCGACAACGATAACCGCACCGACGGCG
>JAHEML010000613.1 GCA_024643705.1 Caldilineaceae bacterium
GTTGGCGTAACCGTTTTCCCGGAAGGTGATGTAGCCACTTACGTCCACACAGGCTTTGGAATAGTCTTCGCCAAAGAAGGGGAAGACAAAGTCCAGGTCAATATCGCAGATGATGGCTTCGGAGCCGGAGATGACGAAGGTGCCGGTGGCGCGAATATCCTGCCACACGAATTCGGTTGCGGGTGTCGTCTCGCGGCCCAGGGTGTCGGCCCAAGCATAGTTCGTGCCCAGGTTGACAAAGCCGGGCTGGTCAATACCCACTTCGCCCTGCCACTGGATCGAATGGGTCGCGGCGTTGTAGCTGCCAGTGCCTGCATCGAAAACCAGGCTGCCGGGGACATAGTCCAGCGCGGATGGGAGGGGATCGGTGAAGCTGACGAGATCGCCCACAGGTGTATTGTTGCGCAGATCGATGGTGTAGGTAAACGGTGTGCCCACGGCAACCGCCGGGTCGCTTAGCGTCTTATAGCTGGCGGAAAAGTCCGACGCGAACAACTGGGTAGTGCTACTGCGATCCATGAAGAGCGATTGCCCATTGTCCAGATACACGGTGTGGGTGATACGATCGCCCAGGTCCCAGGTATCTGCATTCATCCCTGCGGTATAGACGAGACGAAGCGGTTCAGAGTTACCGGGCAATGGCCCGCCCCATTCAACCGCGTGGGTAGCGGCGTTGTAGGTCGCGCCCAGATCATCTTCGCCAAATGCACCAAAGGTTTGGTCTTGATCCAGTGGCGCACGTAGGTGCACGTTGGGATACCCACGATCGCCAGGATAGACATCCAGGGTATAGACAATTTGGCCCCCTTCGCCCACGGCTGTCTGCTGGTTGACCAGGGCAGTATCGCAAAAACTTCCGGCAATTTTCAGGGATGTATGGCTGGTGTTGAAGTAGCCACCACCACCCGTCATGTAGAGGCGACCATCTACATACGCAGCACCGGCGAACGCCCAATCGCTTGTGCCAGTGTAATTCACAGTAGACCAGACACCGGTTGCTATATGGAATCGCTCGATCAGTGCTGTCTCGCCCCCCATTAGGTAGAGATAGCCATTTGGGCCTGCTACCAACGATCCACCGGTGTGGTTGGCGATAGGCAAGCGCAATCGCAGCCAGCTATCGGTGACAGGATCATAGCGCACAAAAGCGTTGCTGGTCGAGCCATTGCTCAAAAGGTAGATCAAGCCATCAACAACGACGGTGGCCGCGCCAAAGGTTGATCCGATCCCCATTTCGCCCAAATCCAGCCACTGGTCGGTCGCCGGATCGTAGACGTAAAAATGGGAGGCGCTCTCGATGGCATCCCCACCACCAAAGATGTAGAATTTGCCACCCACAGCCGCGCCGCTGGCTCCTTCGAGGGGGTGGGGCAGGGGCGCGCCTGTGGACCAGGTGTCGGTGGTGTTGTCGTAGATGAAGAGCGTGTCGACAATCCTCGATTCGCCATCGTCAAGGTAATAGCCGCCAGCCACGTAATAACGTTCGCCGATAGCCGCCGATGCCGCGTAGCTGCGGGCTTGAGGCAACGGAGAACGGGTTTCCCATGTTGCGCTGCATGCATCAAAGCGCAGATGTTCAGCCGTGGCATCGGCGGGGATATAGTCGTCGGTGACGCGATCGTAATGGGAGAAAACCCAGCCGCCGATCAGGTGATACCCGTTGTCGCGCCCGATGGTGCTCATGGCCAATCGCCCACCGGGCAATGGGGCTGTTTCGCCCCAACTGGGCAGATTGGTTGTTGCAAAGGTACGCGCCGTGGTAGGCAAACCGGGGCTGCTGACGGAATTCACCGTGAGGAGCACTTCGTCCAGCGCGCCGACTTCTGTCGAATAGGGTACCGTCACCCGCAGATCAAACCCTGTGCGCGAACAGGGCGGAAGCTCGACAGACGCGGGTGCCGGGGTGTCGCGCAGCAGAACGGTTGTTGGCCAGAGGTTGTCAGCCAGATTGAAGGCAACACGGATGGGTTGATCGCCTAAGTTGGCAATCGAAAAGGCGTAGAAGACGTCGCTTCCTGCTTCTCCGCTTTTGATGTGATAGTCCGACGAAAAAGAGTAGCGGCTCTCGCTGGAGTTGGAGACCAGCCATTCGATGCTGGTGCTCAACAACTCTTTCCAATTCTCTCGTGGGTCATCGGCACGAGGGGCCAGGTTCTCGTAACCGGCAGCCAAATAGAATGCGCGATAGTCGGCATCGCAGGGGGCCACGGCCAGAGCGGCTGCCCCCCCATAGGGGTAGGTCAACACAGGGAACGCAACCCCATCAGACTGGGGAACAACCGCATCGGGGCTAGGCCCCAAATAGCTATTGGGATACCCATACAGAGAGCCGTTGGTCAGGGGCAATTGAAACGATTGAAGAAAATCGCTGCCGATGAGAACCTGCCCTGTGTACCCACCCATATTTGTATAGCGATCTGCCTGCAAATAGGAATCGTACAGAACACTAAAATAGTCCCCATAGCCCACATCCTGGCCGGAAATAAAGAGCCTGCCCCCACCGTCCAGATAGTCCACAAGCGCGGGATCAGCCCCAATTTCGGCGGTGGAGCGATCGTAGCAGATGGCGTCGTTGCAGCTACTCTGCACCCATATCACCACATCGTAGGCTTTTAGGGTGGACGCAGATGGCAGCCCATGTTCGATCGCGCCATCGATTCCGGGTCGGGTATCAGAAAAATCGGTGCTCTGAATCCGCCACAGATCATAGTGGTAGCTCTGATCATCCAAGGCACGTGTAAAAAAGCGATAGACGGGCCAGCCCAGAAACCAGCCGCCCAGAGGACTTGTATCCACCAGGAGAATCGATGGCGCTTTCTTCAACACAAAATCGACCTTGGTTCCCAGCCCGGGTGTTTGCACAGGCTTGCGGGCAAGACGATGACCAGGGGCATCGACAACTAATTCGTCCGGGCCGAGGGGTAGGGAGATGGCATAACGCCCGTCTGCGCCGCTGCGGCTCTGGCGCAGTGGGTTGCCCGCAGGATAGATCAACGCATTGGCGACCGGGCCAGCCTCGTCGCGCACGATGCCAGAGACCATTGCCTGGGGCCGGGAGAGCAGGGAAAAATCGACCAGTGAAAGCGCACCATCCACAACCTTGTGGCTTCCCACGGTGGTCGTTACGTAGCCCCACCCCGATAGGGTGACTTGATAATCGCCCGCGGGCACGGTGAGCGAGTAGAATCCCCCGGCATCGGCCTGGGCAGTGAAACGCATATCTAATTTAGGGTGATAGGCTTCGACCCGAAG
>JAHEML010000614.1 GCA_024643705.1 Caldilineaceae bacterium
TGATGTTGATATTCGCTGGCATTCGTATGAATTGCGACCGCGTAACGCGCCCCCGATCTCACCCGATTACCGGGCGTCTATCGAGTCCAAACGACCAGCCCTCTACGAGCGGGCACGCACCGAGTATGGCTTGGAGATGAATGTTGGCCCCTTTGGCATCGACAGCCGACCCGCGCTTGTGGGTGTGAAATATGCCGAAAACCAAGGGGTGGGCAATCTTTACCATGGTGCCGTGCTACGGGCCTACTGGCAAGAGGCCCAAGCTATCGACGATCTGGACGTGTTGGCGGGCATCGCCACCAAGGTGGGGTTGGACAAAGATAGTTTCCGCGCTGCCCTGGATGATCCCGATCTGATCGCGGCGGTGGACCAGGACATCGCCCAAGCAGCGGCTTATGGACTACAAGGGGTGCCAGCACTGATCTTCGATAACAAATATCTTGTCCCCGGTGCGGTTCCCTACGCTACACTGGTTCAGGTGGTCGAAGAGGTGAAGAGCAAAGAGTAGCCTGCTACTCGGCTAACCGGTACTCAAACCAAAACGGGCGGGCTGTCACAAAATTTGTGGCAGCCCGCCCGTTTTGTTCGATTCTTTTTGTTCGATTCTTTTGGTCGAAAAGCCTAGAATGGCCCGGACTATTTGGGTGGATGCATGGGCATGACCACATGCAAAAATTCCTCTGTGCCCATGCCCAACGGGCGGATCGTTCCCGGTCGATTAGACTGGGTTGTCTCGATGACCACGTCGGGTTCGCTGATTTGGCTGAGAACATCGATGAGGTAACGGGCGTTGAATGTAATCTTCAATTCGTCGCCCTCGACCATTGCATCCAACTGGTTGACATTGTCTCCCACTTCCGAGCTGACTGCGGCCAGTTGCAGAGTTCCCCTGTTGCCATTTTCGCCAGGTTGAATTTCCAGGCGCACAATATTGGCGTTGTCTCTGGCGAACAAGTGGGCAACCTTCACTGCCTGCAACAGGGCGCTGGTGGGCACAACAGTGCGTGTGGTGGTGTGCTTGGGAACAATGGCTCGATAATCTGGATAGCGGGCATCGATCAACTGGCTGACCAGATCGACCTGGTGAAATGCCCCCCGGCTTTCAGTCCCTTTGCCCCACACCCGAAAGAGAATCTGATTGCGGGCCTGGGTCACTGTCACCTGCACTGGTTTTTCATCATCAGCATCGCTGATCACACGGCCCAATTCGCCCAAGCTGCGGGCGGGTACAATCACGGTCATCTCCTCGACGAAGGGCTGGGTGAGTGGCACACTGCGCACACTCAGCCGGTAGCCGTCGGTGGCGGCCATGGCCAATCGCTCATCCTTGAAGGCCACTTCCACACCGGTTAGGGTGGGGCGGCTCTCGTCTGTGGCTGCGGCGAAGACCACTTGGTCGATCATCTTGCGCAGACCTGCGGTTTCCAGGGCAATGGTGCTGCCTTCCAGCACCACGGCTGTCTCCTCGGGGCCGTGGCCGTTGTCCACCGTGGGGATTATCGGGAACTCAGCAGCGTCGATCCCTTTGATATTGGCTTCGTAGCGGGCACATTGTAGGTGGAGTGTTTGGGTGCGCACGGATAGTTCCATATCGATCCGCTCGCCGGGCAAACTGTTGACAAACTCGGCCAGCAGACGGGCGGGCACTGTCACTGCACCTTCGTCATCCACCCGCGCGCCAATCCAACAATTGATGCCGATCTCCAAATTTGTGGCGGCCAGACGCAATTGGTTGTCCTTGGCCTCCAGCAGAATATTGCCCAACACAGGCAATGTGCTACGGGATGAAACCGCCCGACCCACAATCGACAATCCTTTGGCAAGATTTTCCTGAAAGCAGCTAACCTTCACTGCGCTCCTCCTTATGGGTGGACACAACCTGTTGGACAAACATCAATGGGCGGATAAGATGGTTATTTGAAATGGGTGGCAAGGAATCAATATCCGTATCAAATGGGGGCAGAATTCCGTAAATTTTACCACACACACCCGCGAGAAACAAACCAATCTGCCGGTTTCCCACCGGTTTGCATCTGATTTTTCGACGGTGGCTTCGCTCGGGAAAATTTGCCAAAAGGAGGCACGGAGTTGTTGGTCGGCTTATTCTACCTTCTGACCTCTTTTTGCCATGAACTGCCGGACGCGCCCGATAGCCCAACGGAACGCCCAGTTCAAGGCGGCCAGTGGAATGGCAGCAACCAAGGCCAATGGCAAGAAGAAGATGACAAACCAGATGGCCGCAGAACCAAGCCACTGCAATGCGGAAATCAACCCCCGCAACGCGGATCGGGCCACGCCGGTGGGCTGCCAACCGGCCACCACAATCGGACGATTGAGGGCATCCGGGGTCAGGTTCACCTCGACGGTTGCCAGCCCGATCAGATTGTCCAGCAAATTCTTGCGCCCCTGCACCGATT
This sequence comes from Caldilineaceae bacterium, assembly GCA_024643705.1. Lineage (GTDB taxonomy): Bacteria > Chloroflexota > Anaerolineae > Caldilineales > Caldilineaceae > JACQGT01. The sequence goes on from JAHEML010000614.1 coordinate 2,418, forward strand.
CAATTTCGCCGCGAATTTCGCTCATGCGCGCGTGAACCTGCAAAATTTCTTCGGCAGTGGATCCGGGCCGCTCGCGCACTTCGCTCAACAGGGCCAGCAGCTCCCGTTCGGTCGCCTCCAGATTCGTCAGGCGGGCCGCCACATCCGTGTATTGGTCGGTCACATCCTCACGGCTCACTGATCGGGATTCGACGCTCATTGCCAACGCTTCCAGTCCGGCCAAGAGTTGGTCAAGTTTCTCGGCAGGCACACGCAATGTCATATTGCCGGCCAATGCGCGGTCTGTGTCGGGGCCACTTTTGTAGAAGTTTGCGTTGGCGACAAAGCCGCCAGCCCCTGCCACGATGGTCTCAATTGCGCCAACGGCTTCATCGGTGTCTGCCACTACCAACGATAAGGATGCCCGCCCGATCACCTTGCGCTCCATTGCCACATTCAGGCTGGCGTCTCCGTTATATGCCAAGGACGCGCTCCCACTAGCGGTGTCCCGGCCCATTTCACCCACAGGAGCCGACATGGCTTCATTCTGAACGGCCTGTGGTGCGGCCGCGCAGCCCGCCAACAAAAGCATGACGATCATAAAAGGGAGTAGAAGCCGTACACTCAAACTGTTCATTTCCTGGTTGCCTCTTGGTTCGTTCAATGGATGTTTGCACAATCGATTATACACCTGCTGGTGTGCAACCAGTCGAGACGCAACATTTTGCGTCTCGACTGGTTGCCGCCCCACACCACAAATGATAGACTGGATTGCACCGGCATTTGTTCCCACTTTCACCCCCAAGGAGAGTAACCCAATGCGTAGCAAAACCCTCCGCTACCTGGATGAT
>JAHEML010000615.1 GCA_024643705.1 Caldilineaceae bacterium
GTCCGTGGCATCGATCACGCCGGTGCAGTTTTCCGGCGCGCCGGAATAGGCACAGGTGCCCCAGTACTCTTCGTCTATGTCGAGCAGGCCGTCGCCGTCGCTGTCTGTGGTGTCGGTGACGCTGCTGCTGGCGACAAGGGCAGGGACCAGCGCAGGGACCAGACCGTTCACAGCCATCTCCACCGGTGCGTCCGAACGCTCCAGCGGATTCTGGTTTGGCTGCCAGGCAGTCTTATCAAGGCGGGCCAGGGATGCCGCCTGTTCTTCTGCCTCGGCCTGTTTCTCCGCCGCTGTGTTTTGGGCTAGCTGCACGTTGTCGTGAAAGGTGGCTGCCTGGGCCGACTGCATCAACGGCGAGGCGACCATGGACAGGATGATCACCCCAGCCACCGTGCCATAGAGGCGGTGACTGCGCCGATAGACCACGATGATCAGCAGCAGCCCAAAGGTCATCAGCAGCCAGAGGCTCACACCGGCGATCTGCCGGATGGTGTGGAAGACGGTGGCTCCGTGGGAAACCCACCACGTGGTCGGGGAGAGCCAAAAAGGCACGGAAGCATCTTCAATCATCCCCAGATCAAAGCCGGAGAGGTCTGTGGTGATCTGGGCTACTGCCCGCCCGCTGTTGCCCTGGGGTGGGATATTCAGACTCATCTCCAGCCGCCGGGGCAGGCCATCTTCATCCAACCACAGCATCCCCTGCCCCGTCATTTTGCGGTAGATTTCCGGGGTCTCCAGGCTCATCCCGGCAGGCAGCGCGCCAAACTGGGCCATCTGGGCCTCTAACTGCTGGCGCAAAATCCGGGCATACTCGTTTGTGTCCAGGTCAAAGCTATATTTCTCATACACAAGGGACAGGCTACCCAATGTGCGAGTTTCTGTGCCCTGGGCGGCGATGTTTGTCGCTGTCTGCAAAAAGGTGAGGGGATCGCCACCCGGCGCAAAGAGATCGCCCAGGCCGCTCTGCTCTTCCCACTCTCCAGTGGGCGTTCGCCGAAAGGTGCGGCCAGCCTGGGCGCGCACAGAGATGCCGTTCTCCACCCGGCTCCGGGCGTTCTGCCATAGGGTCATTTCCAGCAAATCCTGGGATTGATTCCGCCGCCCGGTCAGGTAGACGTTGTCTGCTTGGGGTTGGCGGCCCACGTTGCTCAATGCTGGGAGGGGATTGGTGGTCTGTTCGATGTGGGTGTCGAATGTGTAGGTGTTGCTGCGCTGTGCCCGTTCCCAGGCCTGTCGCACGACTTGTAAAGGAGAGTCACCAACCATTGTCATCGCTGCTGTTGGAGGAAGTATGACAAGAGAACTGATGAGAAAGGTGAGAAAAACACCAATCCAAACCGAAAACAGAGTGCGATTCTTTGTAATCAAATTCATCAGCCATGTCTCCTGCTGTGGGACGGTGAAGAGAGGATGTTTTCAAGATTCTTGATGAACTGAACCAAATCGGCGGACCGTAGCACCATACAGTGTTGGGGGGATTTCTGGGTTTGATGAGAAGCAGAAACCATGCTCTTCCGTTCGTCTACCTCCAACAGCCAGATACCGGCTTCCTGTAGGCCGTCCACATCGGGCCGATTCCCCTGGCTCCGCCACAGCACTGCACACGGCTTCTGTAGGATGATCTGACAGATGTCCACCGGGTCAGGAAATTGGATCACCTCTATGGTGCCGTACTCAGCGAGTGCAGCAGCGATGGCGGATAAGAAGAGGGACGATCCGTACAGAGCGATGCGCATCATTGGCTCCGGTGCGTCTGGTGGGCAATAAAAAAGCAGGCCAGCCGACGTTCGACCAGCCTGCTCACTATAACGGAAGTTCGGTGGTCTGTAACCTACCCGCCGGGGATAATTGACTATTCTTTGGGGTAGTCTTTGGGCTCTTCTTTGCTGGCGGGAGACGACTGGGGGACATTGGCAGCGTAGGTGTAATAGCGGATCAGATCGTGCCGGGTATTCAGATTCAGCCGCTCCAGTATCTGTTTAATGTGGTATTTCACCGTGTTTTCGCTGATATGGAGCGTCTCACCGATGGCCTTGTTGCCCAACCCTTCGGCCACACAAAGCAATACTTCCCGCTGGCGATCCGTCAACTTTGTGGCCAGCAGAGAATCGTCCGCATCGGGAAGGCCGGGGGTATCCTGGCGGGCAAGGGCGGTCAACGCCTGGGCCGCTAGTTCTGGTGCGATGATGGTTTTGCCCGTCATCACATCCCGGAGCAGGGCGAGAAAGTGGGGCGCGGGCAGACTTTTGAGCAAATAGCCCGACGCGCCAGCCTTGAGGGCCTGCAGCAGGAGTGCTTCGTCATCGGCCATTGTGAGCATGACGATTTTGATCTGAGGATAGCGGGCCTTGATGCGTCGCGTCGTTTCCAGGCCATCCTGCTCCGGCATATTTACGTCCATCAGAATTACGTCAGGCTGTAGAATCTCAATCTGGGCTTCGGCCTCTTTGCCGTTGTTCAGCATCCCCACAATTTGGATACCATAGGGGCGCAGCATATGGCCCAGCCCTTCCCGAAAGAGCGCGTGATCGTCTACCAGCATCACCCGCCACGGATGGGACGCACCGTCCGGGTCGGCTAGGGGAGCCTGCAAGCGGGGAACCTGCACCCGCAATTGTGTCCCCTCTCCAGGGCGTGCGCTGATTTCGAAAGAGCCGTTGACGCTTTCTGCCCGTTCCCGCATAATTTTCAGGCCAAAGTGATCGACTGTCGATATTTCGTCCACAGGGATTACCAGCCCACGCCCGTTATCCTTGAGAAACAGGGTCAAATTTTCTTCATCGGCAGTAAAGAATAGCTGGACAACTGTGGCTTGTGCGTGTTTGTAGACATTGGCCAGCCCCTCCTGGATAATACGCAACAGTTGGGTTTCCACAGTCGGCGCGATCTTTGTGTCGGCGCGCAGGTCGGCATCGGCGATCAACTCAATGGCCAGGTCATAACGGCTCTCCGCTGCCGCCAAATACTCATCCAGCGCGCTCCAGAAATCCTGGGCCTGGGCCTGCTTGCCTTCTGTGCGGATGCCCAGGATATATTGACGCACCCGATCTTGGGCTTCCAGGGTTACCCGATCCACCTCAGCCAGAATCGCCAGTGCCTGATCGTCCCGTTTCTGCTGCATGCGTGATCGGGCTGCCGCCACCTGCATCTGCACGTAGCCCATCACTTGCCCCAGGTCATCGTGGATGTCCCGGCCGATCCGCTCTCGTTCTTCCAGCGCGCCCAATTGCCGTTGGCTCTCGGCT
>JAHEML010000028.1:0-11707 GCA_024643705.1 Caldilineaceae bacterium
TGTTAAGCGAATACAACCCAACCTGTGATCTGCAAGTGGATGGTGGTATTGATCACCATAAAATTGGGGAAGTGGTGCGGAACAGGGCCAATGTAATTGTGGTGGGGAGTGCTGTATTTAACGAGAGCGGCTCTGTGGCAGAAAATCTGGCAAAATTACGTGGGGCAGTGCTGCTGGATGCCGAGGATGATTGATTAGCCTCCAAACCGAACCACAAGCAATGCCACCTGATGAACAAAGGGGATGACAAAAAGCAAACTGTCCAACCGATCCAACATGCCACCGTGGCCGGGCATAATTGTACCGCTATCCTTGGCCCCCACTTGCCGCTTAAGCATACTAATTGTCAGATCTCCGAAGAGAGCAAGGATTCCTCCCAGAAGACCGACCAGTGCACCAAGCCAGGGCGACAGCGGAATAGAGGTGAAGCCTACAACAACATACCCTGTGATGGCCGCTGCGATCCAACCGCCGATGGTCCCTTCCCAGCTCTTTTTAGGGCTGAGTCGGGGCCATATTTTGTGCTTGCCCAGAGTGATCCCAACGTAAAAGGCCAGGGTATCGTTCAGCATGGTGATAGCTAGCGATAGAAAGACCCATTCCAGCCCATTGGGCAGCAACCGCAGAGCAACCGCCTGCCCCAACATTGCGCCAATGTAAACGGCCCCAATGCCTGTAATGGCCCAATTGAGGATAGGGCGTTCGGTTTGAAAGAGGGCAAGGGTAAAGGTGAGGATAAAGCCCAAGGTGATGGCGAGGGAGAGGGACACGACATGGGGCAACCAATTAGCGACGATCAACAGCAGCAGCCAGGCCATCCCAGCCATGCGGTAGGGTCGATAGCCGCCCTGGGTCATTAGTGCATAATACTCCAGGCCACCCAGGGTTGCCACCGTGAAGATAACAAGCGCCCACCAATGGGAACCAGCCCACAGCGCCAGCAGGATCGGTGGTAAAACCAGCAAGGCAACAAGAAGACGTGCTTTCACAGATGGATAGTCATGGGTGTTGAGTGCTTGTCGAATGTAGGTACTTGTCGATTATGGCTGTTCAGGCAATGGCTGGGTCGGCTTCCAATATCCGACCAAACCGGCGTTCCCGGCGATTGAATTCGGCAATCGCCTTGTAGAGTTCGCCTTTGTCAAAATCGGGCCAATAGGTCGGAGTTGTATAATATTCGGAATAGGCCGCCTGCCAGATCAGAAAATTGCTCAACCGCCAGTCGCCGCCCGTACGAATGATCATATCCGGGTCTGGCAGATCGCCCGTGTAGAGATAACGCCCAAAGGACTCCTCTGTCAACAGGTCTGGGTCTATTCCATCCGCGATAATCTGGCGTACTGCGTCGAGAATTTCACCCCGTCCGCCATAATTAAAGGCAACATTCAAGACAATGCGATCGTTGTCCTTGGTGTATTCAATGGCGTGTAAAATCTGCTTCTGCAGCTCTTTGTTGATCCCTGTCAGCCGCCCGCTGTGGCGAATCTGCACGCCATTTTCATGTAACTCGTGCAGTCTATGGCGGATTGTGAAGCCGAGCAGCCGCATCAAGCCACTGACTTCCTCCATGGGGCGTTGCCAATTCTCGGTAGAGAAAGCATAGACCGTCAGCACTTTGATACCGAACTCGACGCAAGCCTCTAACACTGGACGGATATTGTTCACCCCAGCCTGGTGGCCTGCATGGCGAATCATGCCCCGGGATTTCGCCCAACGCCCGTTGCCGTCCATGATGATTCCCACATGATGAGGGACTGATTCCAACGGCGGATAGGTCGTTGTCTCTGTGCTCACGACGTTCAATACTCCTTCTTTCAAGGCTTCTTTCAAGTCGAGAGTATGCGCTCGCGGGCAAATCTCTCGTACAAGTCTCTCGAATAAATCCTCGCCCTACAAGGTCATGATCTCTGTCTCTTTTTCACTACAAATGGTATTTACCTTTGCAATGAAGGTCTTCGTTTCCTCTTCCACCTTATCTTGGCCCAGACGCAGATCATCCTCCGAGATCATACTTTCCTTTTCAAAGGATCGCAAGTCACTAATGGCATCCCGACGGATATTGCGAATGGCAACCCGTGCATCTTCTGCCTTTCCCGACACCTGTTTGGTAAGCACCCTGCGACGATCCTCCGTCAGTGGGGGAATGGTCAAACGAACCTGCTTGCCATCGTTGTTGGGCGTCAAGCCCAAATCAGATAGCGCGATAGCGCGCTCGATGGCGGAGATGTCGGATGGGCTGTATGGACGAATGAGGATGGATTGGGCTTCGGGTATGCTGATGGCGGCCACCTGTAAAAGCGGGGTAGGAACACCGTAGTAATCGATAGATAACCGATCGACCAAGGCTGGTGTTGCCCGACCCGTGCGGATGCTCATCAAGTCGTTTTGCAAAGCTTCAATCGACTTGCCCATGCGGGCAACAGTTTCACGTAAAATATCATCTATCATCAGATTGCACTCCTTTTTGATCAATGCGCCAGCATCGACGGCTTCGTGGAAGAGACGGCACGGTGCCACCGATGGTAACTGTCTGTAGAATATCTATTGTAGCAAAATATGACGCCAAAAGAAAAACAACTGGTTTTCTGCATAACCCGGAGTGGCCGACTCCGTGCATGAAGTCGACCACTCCGGGTTTCTTGTGGATGTTTTTGGCGGATGTCCAAATTGCTTCAGGCAGAAATGTGGGTGCCGATCCCCTCGCCCCGGACAACCTTGGCAAGAACACCCTCTTGCCAAAGATCGACCACACGAATAGGTAGATCATTGTCCATGCACATGGCAATTGCAGTGCTGTCCATCACACCAACCCGCATATTCAAGGCGTCGATATAGGACAACCATTCAAAGCGTTTGGCGTCGGGGTTCGTCTTGGGGTCTTTGTCGTAGACAGCGTCTACTTTGGTGGCTTTTACCAACACATCGGCGTCGATCTCCATGGCCCGCAAAGAGGCGGCTGTGTCGGTTGTAAAATAGGGGTTGCCCGTGCCTGCGCCAAAGATCACAACCCGGCCCTTTTCCAAATGGCGCACCGCTCGTCGCTGAATATAGGGTTCGGCCACGGCCCGTACTTCGATCCCGGTCATTACACGAGTGGGCAGACCGGCCCGTTCCAGGGCATCCTGCAAGGCCAAGGCGTTCATCACCGTCGCCAGCATCCCCATATGGTCTGCTGTCACTCGTTCCATGCCATGATCCAGCCCATCTTCCTTGCCCCGCCACATATTGCCGCCGCCAATCACCAAAGCCACCTGAACACCCATATTGACGACTTCGATCACCTTCTGAGCGGCCTCTTCTGCCCGGCGAGGATTGATGCCAAAACCACCTTCGCCGGCCAAAGACTCGCCACCCAATTTGAGCAGAATGCGTTGATATTTCAGGTCGTTCATGAATCCCCCCTATAGAGAAATGCCCAGCCGTGGGGCTGGGCATTCAATCGCTTTATGAACCACCGAGTTCAAGTCGGGCAAATCGGCGAATCCTGATATTTTCGCCTAATGCAGCAATACTCTCTACCACCAGATCCTGCACGGTCTTGTTTGGGTCTTTGATAAAGGGCTGCTCAAGCAAACAGATCTCGCTGTACCATTTATCGACCTTGCCTTCGATGATCTTGTCCCAAATATGTTCGGGGCGGTCGCTTTCGGCCAACTGGGCGCGAAAGATGACTTTCTCTTTCTCGATCACGTCGGTGGGAACCTCTTCTCGGCTGACATATTCCGGGCGGGCTGCCACCACATGCATTGCCAGATCACGGGATAGTTCCTGAAATTGTTCGGTGCGGGCCACAAAATCGGTCTCGCAATTGACCTCTACCAAGCTTGCCATGCGGCTGCCCGAGTGGACATAGGTGCCGATCAGCCCTTCGTTGGCTGCCCGGTCGGCCTTTTTGGCGGCAGATGACAGGCCCTTTTCCCGCAGGTATTCTACGGCTTTTTCAAAGTTGCCCTCGGCCTGATCCAGCGCCTTCTTGCAGTCCAAAATCCCGGCATTGGTTGCTTCTCGCAACTCTTTCACCATCGCTGTTGTAATTGCTGCCATCTTCTTCTCCAATTCTATTTTGCAGATTCTTCGCACTACGCGTGAATTCACTTATTGGGCGGTTTCCAAGTCTGGATGGTTCCCAAGTCATCGCCCACATGGCCGGGCAGCACAAAAGCTGTGGACAGTGGGCGATGATTCCGTTCTCGTTTGTATGCGGTACTCGATCCAAAGACTATTCGGTTGTTGTCTCAGAGTCAGCTTCGACAACGTCAGTTGCTACTTCGGCACTTTCTGCTTCAGCCTGGGCAACAGGCCCGCTGTCGCTTTCTTGCTCGCCTTCGTCGTCATCCTCATCAACGATATCGTCATCAATATCGCTATCATCATAGGCATCGTCTTCGTCATCTTCGGAAGACTGTAGCTTAGCCAAAGTGCTGGGGCCAAGATATTGTTCCATCTCGGCCAGCTCTCGGTTGGAGACTCGGCCTGTGTCTGCCATGTCTACTTCCCGGAAGCGCTGGCCTTCCTCGGCGGCATCAGCAATCACTTTTGTGAGCAGCTTGACGGCACGAATGGCGTCGTCGTTGCCAGGGATGATGTAGTCGATCGGGTCTGGATCACAATTGGTGTCCACCACGGCCAAAATTGGAACCCCCAACTTATTGGCTTCCAGCACGGCCAGGTCTTCCCGGCGGGTGTCCACAACAAAGATCATATCGGGGAGCTTGGTCATCATCTTGATCCCGCCGATACGGTGGTTCAATTTGGTGAGCTCTTTTTCCATATCGAGCTGCTCTTTCTTGGGCAGCCCCCGGAACTCGCCCGCATTCAAACGGCGCTCCATGCGGTTCAGGTAGTCGATTCGTTGTTTGATGGTAACCCAGTTTGTCAGGGTTCCACCCAACCAACGGCTGTTAATATAAGGCATACCACAGCGTTCGGCCTCCTGTTGCACAGTGGCTTGGGCCTGGCGCTTGGTCCCGACAAAAAGCACAGTTCCACCTTTGGCCACGGTGTCCCGAACCATTTCGTAGTAACGATTGATACGGTTCATGGTTTGGTGGAGATCGATAATGTGGATGCCGCTGCGTTCTGTGAAGATGAATGGGCGCATCTTCGGATTCCAGCGACGGGTGCGGTGTCCAAAATGAACGCCCGCTTCGAGAAGCTCTTTCATACTAACTGGTGCTGTCACTGCATTTTCTCCTGATGGGTTTTGGCTTCCGCTCTGTTCAACTCGGCAACGAACTGTTGTCCAACTGTAGACGACTAAACTGTCTGACTGTTGTCCAACAGCACCCGATTGGCCGATCCCAGAGCGTGTAAGGTAGTCTGTCCAGCTTCAAGCTGAACTCCGACTATCAATCATAGCACAACCAGCGTTCCTCAATCAAAAAAAGAGTGTGCTGGTTGTGCTGGGTCTTTGCCTATTCGACTTTCAACATGGGTGATCCAAACATGGCCGCGCTAGCCCAGGCTCAATCCCTGCCTTTTTTTTCGCGAAAATCAATAAACCGATAGCCCAGCCCTCGTTCGGTGAAAATATAGCGGGGAGAACCAGGATCTTCCTCGATCTTTTTGCGGAGGTAGGTAATGTACAAGCGCAAAAGATGGTTGTCGTTGCTGTATTCGTGTCCCCAGGCTTTTGTCAACAAAATTTCGTGGGGGACAACCCAGCCAGCATTTTCGATCAGCTGTTGCAGCAGCCGGTATTCGGTGGGGCGCAGACTCAGCCGCTCCCCGTTGACAATCACATCCCGGCGTTGCAGATCGACCTGTAGCCGATCATCGATTTTAATAATCTGGTCTTCCGGGCGGCTGTTTGTCTGCTCAAAGCGACGCAACACTGCACGGATACGACTGGACAGCTCCCGTGGGCTAAAGGGTTTGGTTACATAATCGTCTGCGCCCAGGTCAAGGCCCTTGATCCGATCATCCTCATCCGAGCGCACCGTGAGCATAATCACCGGGGTGTCACTAATCTCCCGTATCCGCTTGAGAGTCTCGAATCCGTCCAATCCGGGCATTTCCACATCCAGCAAAACCAGCGCCGGCTGAAACTCCCGCACCTTTTCCAGTGCCTGAAAACCATCGTTGGCTTCCAGGGCACGGTATCCTTCCAAATCCAGGTTCATTTTGACAAAGCGCACCATGCGCGGTTCGTCGTCGACCACCACAATTGTTTTGGGTTGTTCACTCATCAACTGTTCGCTCCAAGATTGAATGGAGTAGCTAGCCTGCCTTTTGTCGTATGTCGCGCAACTGTTCCACCAATTGGCGTTCTTGGGGCGACAGCGACGCGGGCAGTTCCACTGCAATCTCCGCATAGAGATCGCCCTGGGTGCCCTTCTTTTTAACGTCCGGCATTCCCAATCCCCGCAGGCGGAAACGTTTGCCGCTCTGGGTTCCGCCGGGAATGGTAAGGACAACCGGACGATCCATTGTGGGAACCTGCACCTCGCCACCCAGCATAGCCGTATAGAGATCGACAGCAACCGTCACATACAGATCGTTATTCTGCTGGCGAAAACGAGGGTGGGGTTGAATCTTCACCCGTAGCACGACACCGCCAGCCCGCACCCGTGCACCGTTCTGCACACCCGCCGGGATCGAAACCTCGATCCGCTGCCCGTCTGGGCGTTGCAGGGTACGCGACGCGCCGTGAAAAGCCTCTTCCAGGCTAATCTCTGTGTCGACTTCTGGTGGGCGTTGTGGCCGCGACGCACGCTGGTCAAAACCGCCAAAAGGCGATCCCTGCCCAGAGCGGGGTGAAGCCTGCCCACCAAACAATGTCTCGAAAAAGTCGGAAAATCCACCACCGTGTGCGCCGCCCCCCGCCCGGCCAAAACCGCCAAACATGCGCTCGAATTCTTCCGGCGAGATATTGCGCGAACCACCGCCGCCAAAACCCCGGGCAAAATCGTTTGGGTTTACCCCGGCCCGCTCGTATTGCTGCCACTGTGCGCCAAACTGGTCATATTTTTGCCGCTTGTCCGGGTCCGACAAGACTTCGTATGCCTCGTTAATTTCCTTGAAGCGGCGTTCGGCATCGGCATTGTCCGGGTTCAGGTCTGGGTGATTTTCCCGCGCCAATTGGCGAAACGCCTTCTTGATCGCTTTGTCATCCGCGTTGCGCGCCACCCCTAGGGTTTTGTAATAATCTCGTACCTCCATATGCTATTCTCCCTCAGTTTTCCATGTCTGCCGTGGCAGAGCCGCTACTGATCATCACCCGTGCCGGGCGCAGAAGCTGATCGTGGGCTGTGTATCCGGTGCGCACCACCAGCGCCACCCCATCGACCGGTATCTCATCACTGGCAATGTGGCCCACCGCCTCGTGCAGCTCGGGATCGAACAGGTGACCGATAGGCTGCTGAGGCACAACACCGTGGCGACGTAACGTGTCGAGAAAAGCGTCTCTGGTGGCTACCAGATTGCCACGAAAAGCGCCGTCGGCCTCGGAACCACCATTCTGATCCCAATAGGTGATCGCCAGTTCTAAATGGTCGGCCAACGAGAGCATATCGTTCAACACGGCCAGACGTTTCTCATCCGCCTCTCGGTTCAAGCGCTGCTCCAGGCGAGCGCGGTAGTTGTTTGTCTCGATGCGGAGTTGGGCCAGCTCTTCCTCGCGCTCTACGGCCAAAGCCAGCGCGCCATCCCGCTTCTCGCTGATCTCATCAATCTGTTGGTTTGCGACACCCAATTGGTCCTGGAAATCCATTGCGCTCTTGATCTGCTGGCGCAACACTTCCTGGGTGGCGGCCAGTTGCGCTTGGGCTTCTTCCATCTTTTTCTGCAGGGTCACAAAGGCGTCGGACAAGCGGTGGTAATCCTCCAAGGTCGGTTGACCCGAGCCACTGTGCGGCCCAGCCTGGGAGGCAGAGACAGCTCTCGCCTGCCGATTGGGCTGAGTTGGGCGATATCGACGACCAAATGGGTCTGTGTATGTCATTCCTCGCGCCTCCTGGCGGAATCGACGCCCTGTTTCCTGCGCGCCGATTGTTTTTTATTTGGTACAGAGGACAGTCTATCGCAAAAGCATATGTCCTGCATATCTATTCTATTAGAATTGTGTGTGATATAGACTTGTGTGATCGAACCGATTGGCGTGCCAAAACTCGCCAGAGGGCCGCTGGCTGGCTGGATCATATCACGCCGTCGCTGCGCAAACGTTCGAGCGCCTGTTGATCCAATCCCAATTTTTCCCGTAGCACCTCTTCTGTCTGCTCACCAAGCTGGGGTGGATGCTGCCGGATCGTCGCTGGTGTCTGGCTCATTTTGATCACAGGGCCGACCATCGAGAGCGTATGACCCGCCCCATCTGCAATCTGTTGCACCATGCCCCTGGCCTGTGCCTGGGAATCAGCCAACGCCGTGGGGATATCATTCACTGGGCCACAGGGCACATCTACATGTAGCAAGCCTTCGATCCACCGATGGGTGGGTTGCCCCAGAAAAATCTTTGCCAGCAGCGGAACCAACACATCCCGGTGTTGCACCCGAGCCGGGTTCGTGGCGAATCGAGGGTCGTCGGCCACGCTGCCAATCCCCAGCGCATTGCAGAAGGCGCGAAATTGACCGTCGTTGCCCACCGCCACCATCAGGTGACCATCTGCTGTGGCGAACGTCTGGTAGGGGACGATTGTGCCGTGGGCATTGCCAAAGCGCCTGGGCGGCTGGTCGGAGACAAGATAATTGCTGGCAACATTGGTCAGCCAACCCAACTGGGCATCGTAAAGGGCAATATCGATCTGCTGACCCTGGCCCGTCTGCTGGCGATGATGCAGAGCCGCCAAGATGCCGATCACAGCAAACAGCCCGGCACTCACATCGACAATCGCCACCCCTACCTTAAACGGGTCTCCATCGTCTCCACTACTGGTTGGCCCTGTGATACTCATCAGCCCGCCCTGGGCCTGGATCACCGTATCATAACCGGGGCGGTCCTTGTACGGCCCTGTCTGCCCATAGCCGGTGATCGAGCAGAAGATGAGGCCGGGGTTGATGGCTTTCAACGCTTCGTATCCCAGGCCAAGTCGATCCATCACCCCCACCTTAAAGTTCTCGACCACCACATCTGCCTGAGCAACCAAGCCACGCAGAATATCCCGCCCCTGGGCGCTTTTTAGATTCAACGTGATGCTGCGTTTATTGCGGTTGACACCGAGAAAGTAGGCGCTCTGTCCATTTTTGCTGAAAGGTGGCCCCCACTGACGGGTGTCGTCGCCCCGGCTCGGCTGCTCCACCTTGATCACCTCTGCACCCAGATCGCCGAGCACCATTGTCCCATAGGGTCCAGCCAACACCCTGGAGAGATCCAATACAGTTAAACCTGCCAACGCACTGTTCATTGCAAACCTATTCGAAAACACATGGGGATTCGTCGAAAACGGTGAGATTGAGTATAGACGGTGAGATTGAGCCTATGAGTGCAGCCACAGAATATTGAGTCGATGATTGTCATTTGTGGTACAGTAGGGATGGCTCTTTGCCGTTTAGTATACCAGAGAATCCGCAGCAGTGCGGAGGCTACATCTTCGCGACATACATCTTCGCAACATACGAAAGGAACAATCTGTGAAACAGTACTCTAGCGCCCCAGCCATGCAAGTGGATGCCAAGAAATCGTACACGGCAACCATCAAGACAAACAAAGGCGATATTGTCATCGATCTTTATGCCGACAAAACACCCAAGACCGTGAACAATTTCGTCGTTCTCGCCCAAGATGGCTACTACAACGGCGTGACATTCCACCGGGTGATCCCCAATTTTATGGTACAGACTGGCGACCCAACCGGCACAGGACGCGGCGGCCCCGGCTATAAATTCGCGGATGAATTCCACCCAAGCCTGCGCCACACCGGCCCTGGCATCCTGAGCATGGCCAACGCCGGCCCCGGAACCAATGGCAGCCAGTTTTTCATCACCCATGTCAAGACCGACTGGCTGGATGGCAAACACAGCGTCTTTGGCAAGGTGCGCGAGGGAATGGATGTGGTCAATTCCATCCAGCAGGGCGATGTGATGAACGAAGTGGTAATCGAAGTAAGCGAATAAGAAGAAGAGATACTGAGATAGAGAGATTACGACATGTATCGTAATCTCTCTATCTCAGTATCTTCATCTCTTGCGCCCCCTGATCGACACCGTTTGATCCACATCGTACATCCACCGAGTCACTCCCATGCAACCCCTCGTTGAACTGGAAAAAGTCACGTTTGCCTATGCAGGCAAACCCGTGTTGGAAGATGTCGATCTCCATCTCCATGCTGGTCAATTTGCCGCGGTGGTCGGCCCAAGCGGAGCGGGGAAAACCAGCCTGCTCCGTCTCTTACTGGGCACGCTCCAGCCCCAACAGGGACGCATCACCCTCACTGGCAACGGGGGCCCCGCCGTGACTAGTGGCCGTTTGCAAGTCAGCTACGTACCCCAGATCGAATCGGTGGATTGGAACTTCCCCGTAACAGTGCAACAGGTGGTGCTCATGGGCCGGGTTCGGCGCTCTGGCCCGTGGCCCTGGCCCACCCAGAACGAACGAAGACGGGTGGCCGATGTATTGGAAAAGCTGGACATCGGCGAATTGGCCCAACGCCACATCCGCGACCTCTCCGGCGGGCAGCAACAGCGGGTCTTTCTGGCCCGCGCCCTCATCGCCGAGCCAGACCTGCTGGTGCTCGACGAACCCACAACCGGGCTGGACCTGCGCACAGCCGAAACGATCTTGCACCTGCTGGCCCACCTCAACCAGCAGGGGATGACTGTGCTGCTCAGTTCCCACGATCTCAACGCTGTGGCCGCCCATCTTCCTTGGGTCATCTGCCTGAACCGGCGGGTGATTGCCGAAGGCCCCCCGGAACAAATCTTCACCGAAGAAGTTCTCAACCGCACCTACCGGGGCGACATGGTTGTGGTGCGCCAGGATGGACTGTTGCTGGTGCATCAACGCCCCCACCCCCACACTGTCCACGAAGTTGTGAGCAATCCGGTTCTGGGCCACGGATAACCAGCGCCAAATCGTATTGATTTCTGTCTTAGCGGTCATTGAAAGATCTACCCCAAGGAGGAACTCATGCAAACCGATGCGCGTCTGGTCATCATTGGTGCTGGCATTGTGGGGGCCAGCGCCGCCTATCACCTCACCAAGCTGGGCTGGCGGGACATTCTCATCCTGGACAAAGGCCCCCTTTTCGAGAATGATGGCTCCACCTCCCATGCGCCTGGCGGTGTTGTTGCGCTTAGCCATTCCAAATTGCTCACCCAAATGGCACTCTACTCCTCCGATCTTTTTCGCAGCTTGCGCCCCCACCAGACCGATCGCAACACCTTCAACCCAGTGGGCGGACTGGAAGTTGCCATCTCGCCCCAACGCTGGCAAGACCTGGTGCGGCTGCACGGCGAGGCCAAATCCTTTCACGCCGAGTCCTACTTGCTCTCCCCTGCCGAAACCCAGGCCAAAATCCCCGTCGTCAACCCAGATGCGATCCTGGGCAGCCTCTTTGCGCCCAAAGGCGCAATTGTGGCCGGCTCCCATGTGACAGCCGCCCTGGCCCGGGACGCGGAAGAGACGGGCGGTGCGCGTTTCATCCCCCATACACCTGTGCGGGACATCGAAGTTGTCAATGGGCGGGTGCAGGCCGTGCTCACCGACAACCCCGAAATGCCCCGCATCAACTGCGAACAAGTGCTGCTCTGCACAAACATTTGGGGGCCGTTG
>JAHEML010000028.1:11717-12162 GCA_024643705.1 Caldilineaceae bacterium
AACCCCTGGCCGAACTGGCCCACTTCGACCGCAGCAACAAAGATCACGAGATGACATGGCCCTCCATGCGCGAGCTGGATTCGGCCACGTACTACCGCCACCACTGGGACAGCTACGGTATCGGCTCCTATTGGCACAAGCCCAGAGCCATCCACCCCCAGCATATCCGCAAAACTGCCATCCACGACTTTACGCCCAAAGATTTCAAAGAGGCATGGGCACAAGCCCGACGGGTGATCCCCATTCTGGAAGGTGCGAAGTTCCAGCGTGCTTTCAACGGCATGTTCGCCTTTTCCGTGGATGGCTACCCCATCATCGGCGAATCCCACATCAAGGGGCTGTGGTCAGCCGTGGCCTCGTGGATCACCCACGCGGGCGGGGTGGGCAAAAGCGTGGCCGAATGGATGACCAACGGCCAGGCCGAATGGGACATGCGTCAGTGTCA
>JAHEML010000616.1 GCA_024643705.1 Caldilineaceae bacterium
CAGACCCGTAGAAGGCGACAAGAAAAAACGGTAAACAAAGGGGGTAGGGCACAACTGAATGTTGACCCTTCCCCCTTATCAGGCGAAAACGAAGCTCGACCTATGGACGAGCAGGGGTTCCATCGGGCCAGCGGGTTTGCGTCCACCATTCGATGGTATCTTCGCAGGGATATTTGGCCGCCAGCTTTTCGTCGATGTCGATGCCCAGCCCCGGCTTATCGTTGGGATACATGTAGCCGTTGCGCACTTCCGGCAGGCCAGGGAACATCTCGTAGACCAGCTCGTTGAAGCGGCACCATTCCTGAATACCAAAATTGGGCGCCCACAAATCCAGATGCATGTTGGCTGCATGGCCCACGGGCGAAGTGTCTCCCGGCCCATGCCAGGCTGTCTTCACGTTGTAGAGATGGCCCATGGCCGCCACATGCTTGGCCGGGGTGATGCCGCCCATCTGGCTCACATGCATGCGCAAATAGTCGATGAGCCGATTCTGGATCAACGGCAGCCACTCCTGGGGGCTGTTGAATAGCTCGCCCATGGCTAGGGGGGTGGCACATTGGCCCCGCATCATGCGGAACCACTCGTTGTCTTCGGGGGCCAGGGCATCCTCCAAGAAGAAGAGCTTGAACTCTTCCACATCTTTGGCAAACTGGACAGCATGGATGGGTTGCAGCCGCTCGTGGATGTCGTGGAGCAATTCCACCTCATCCCCCACCTCGGCGCGCACGTGGGCTATCATCTCCAGCATGTTGCGGCAATAAGCCCGGGGATCGTAATAGGCTCCGTCGTGCGCCCCTTCCGGCTTGACCATCTGGTCCCCCTGGCCGCCGTAGCCCCCCATCTGAATGCGGATATAGCGGTAACCCTCCTCCTGGAGCCGGCGCACACTCTCTACCACCTCTTCTGGGCTGCGCCCATTGGCATGGCTATAGGTGGCCGCGGCCTCGCGGGTCTTGCCACCCAGCAGGTCATAAACGGGCATTCCGGCCAGTTTGCCTTTGATATCCCACAGAGCTTGATCGATGCCGGAGATAGCGTTGTTCAGCACCGGCCCGTTGCGCCAATAGCCATGCACCATGGCCATCTGCCAGAACTCTTCAATACGGCTCACATCCCGGCCCGTGGCAAACGGGATCAGGTGATGCTCCAGCGCGGCCACCACCGCGTGCCAGCGCTGGGTAAAGGTAGCACAGCCCAGACCATACAGGCCCGGCTCCGACGTGTTGACTTTGACGATCACCAACCGCGAACCAGCCGGTTGGGTGGTGATCACCTGAATGTTATCAATGGTTATTGGGGCCATGTGAGATCGATTCTCCTTAGTGGTAGCGAATAAGTCGGTAGGGACAATTGGCTGTGGGGTATGTGGTAATCTGACACGAAAGATGGGTGAAAGACAGGCATTTGAGCACGCGCCATGTCTTCCAAGGAGTATACAATGGGCCGGGAGAGCAGACAAGTGAGAAATTTCTGTCGAAACGCCGGACTATCTGCACACCGGGCTAAAGACCCGGTGCTATCGAGCAACGCCGGATCAACCCGGCTTCAAAAGACCAACTTACACCAACCTAAGCCCTTTTCAAGGGGCGTTGCCCTATAGCCCGGCGTCTTTAGCGCTGGGCGATGTCGACAAGCCTGGTTCTGCCCCAATACGAAATACACACCGGAATGCCTCTTGCCCTGGACAAAAAGTAGTGCTATGATAGAACAATAAATTGGCTATCCGAAATTTACGGGCAGGCTACTATCCTAAACCCGAATCAATTGCACTCTAAAGGAGCACCCCATGAATTGGTCAATACCGCATAGATGGGCACATTACACAAGCCGGCAAAAGTGGGCCATTTTGGCCTCAGTGTTGCTGATCGTAGTGGCGCTCTTCGCCGTCAGCAGCGCCACCCACACAAATGCCAGCAATGTCAACATACTTGCCAACGGGAATTTCGAAGATGGCTTCGGTGCCAAACCCGGCTGTGGCATGGTCGGCAGCGGCTGGGACTGCTTCACCAACGGTGGTGGCGCTAATTATGGATTCTACCAGGAGCAATGGGGACCAGTCGTCGCCAATGGTTCCAGTAGCCAGCTTATCGAAATCAACACCAAGGGCAGTTTTGCCGCCGATGCCAACCGCTATGCGGGCATCTACCAAACAGTGCCTGTGGTGGACTGGGCCGAATACACCCTGGACTTGAAAGGCATCATCCGCACGACCGAAATGGACGGCGATCCCTGGCGCTATCGAGTACAGGTGGGCTGGAGCCACGGGAAAACCGCCGATTGGACAAAAGTGACCAACTGGCAAGATGTTGGGTGGGATACCTATTACCCCCGTGAGGCCCCCGGCGATTTTAGCGCTTATTCCACAAAATTGATGGCCGAGAACGATCACCTCACCATTTATGTCCGGGTGTGGAAAAAGTGGGGCGTTGGCGAAATGGAACTGGATGTCAATCTTGATGCCATCAGCCTGACAGGCCCAGCAGCCGGCTACAAACCAGCCGCAACCGCTACGGTGGTCACCCCACACAATCCAGCAAACACGCCTGCCCCACCTTCAGCCACTGGGTGTACCAACCACAACCTCGTCGCCAATGGCAATTTTGAAGACGGTTTCAACCCCATTGCCATGGGCCATGTGGGCAAAAGCTGGGGCTGGTTCACCAACGGCGGCGCGGCCAACTACGGATTCTACGACGAGCAGTGGCCGCCGGTCGTTAAGGATGGCAGCCACGGTCAGCTCATCGAGATCAACTCCAAGGGGATGGCCGCAGCAGACGCTGACCGCTACGCGGGCATCTATCAGAAGATCAGCGGGCTGAAGCCAGGGGCCACGTACAACTTGAGCATTGCCGGCCAACTGCGCGGCGTCGACGGCGGGCCGGACGATCATCGCTTCGCTGCCCAGTGGGGCTATGTGGGTGGCGGCGACACCAACTGGGAAAAGGTGAACAACTGGCAGGGTGTCGATCTTGGTCCTATCTACGAACGTACCGCGCCTGGCCCAATGGCGACATATTCTGCAAAATTCACAGCTCCTACCAGCGAGATCGTTCTCTTTGTGCGGGGCTGGAAGAAATGGGGCACTGTTCAGACCGAGATGGACCTGAACCTGGATAGCATAACCCTGACCAGTTGCACGACGACCACCGCTCCGCCACCCAACAATCCCTGCACCTATGTGGTGAAGCCAGGCGACAGCTTAGCCTGGATTGCCCAGAAATATGGCGTGGGCACTTATGCT
>JAHEML010000617.1 GCA_024643705.1 Caldilineaceae bacterium
TGCGGGGGGTCACGTGGTAGCGGGCCGATCCGCCGGTGCTCACCCCTTGCTCCGCTGCTTTCATTGTGATCCTATCTGTGTAAATCCGTGGGCTTCCTGTCATCCCTCCCCGCAAACCCGTAGGCTCTGGAGACGATGTACAACGGACGCCCCTTTACTTCATCGTAGATGCGGCCCAGGTATTCGCCCAAAATGCCCAGGAAAATGAGCTGGATACCACCCAGAAAGAGGACAGCCACCAGGGTGGTTGCCTGGCCGTAAAATGCATTGTTGCCCGACAAGCGCAGACCAATGGTGATAGCGATGCCCACCAGGCTCACGATAGCCAGGGTGAAACCCATATAGGTTCCCAGACGTAATGGTAGGTAGCTGAAACTGGTGATGGCGTCCATGGTCAGCCGCAGCATCCGACCCAAGGGGTATTTTGTGTCACCGGCGAAGCGTTCCGAACGGTTGTAGCGCACCCCTGTTTGACGGTAGCCCACCCAACTGCTCAGCCCGCGCATAAAGCGGTGATGCTCACGCAGTCGGCGCATGGTCAGGACGGCTCGGCGGTCCATCAGGCGGAATTCGCCCGTGTCTACGGGGATGTCCACATCGGTGATGCGGCGCAGAAGGCGGTAGAAGAGGTTGGCTGTCCATAATTTGAACGGCGACTCGCCGGCGCGGTCGGCACGCACCGCGTAGACAACTTCGTGGCCTTCCCGCCACTTCTCCAGCATTTCGGCGATCAGTTCTGGCGGGTCTTGCAAATCCACATCGATCACCACAACCGCGTCGCCGTCGGCATAGTCCAGCCCTGCGGTCAACGCGATCATTTGGCCGAAGTTGCGGCTGAAGTTGACCAGCTTGATGCGGGGGTCGGTTTCGTGGAGGGCCAGCAGCAATTCCTCCGACCGATCCCGACTGCCATCGTTGACGCAGATCAGCTCCCAGGTGACGCCGACTTGTTGCATCACATCGGTAATGCGCCGGTAGAATTCCGGGATCACTTCTTCTTCGTTGTAGATGGGGACGACAATCGAGAGCGTGACAGGGGTTGTTTCGGTCATGGAAGTGGTCATCCAACGTGCAAGGCGAAAAATACGGTTGTTTGGCGTTGTTGCTATCCTACTCCATCGGCTGTTCGGGGTCAAACCCAGGGGGCAAACGTTAAGAACGAATGCGGGGATTGTGGGATTGACGACCATTCCCACGGCTGCTACACTGCGTGGCAGAGGCTCTTTTTGTAGATTCAATGCAATCATCCGTTTCGTGGACAGGTGGGTGGATGGGTATAAGGTTGCGCGTGCCAAGACTCTTTTGGCCGATCCTGTTGTTGGCGATCGGGTATGGGCTTGTCGCTCTTTA
Source organism: Caldilineaceae bacterium (assembly GCA_024643705.1). Classification (GTDB taxonomy): domain Bacteria; phylum Chloroflexota; class Anaerolineae; order Caldilineales; family Caldilineaceae; genus JACQGT01. The sequence goes on from JAHEML010000617.1 coordinate 1,351, forward strand.
TCTTCTTGTCTTTCTACACTACGATGCCTTGCGATCCGATGTTTTGGGGTATTGGCAGGATAGTCTGGTGTGGAAAACGCCTTTCCATCCATCTCATGTTCCTGGCTACCCGTTGATGATAGCGTTCGTGCATGGGGTTACGGGTGGCACAATCGCCCCTTTGGGATTGATGGTTGCGATCAACCTTTGTGCGCTTTTGGCTGGTGCTTTCTTTTGCTATCGCATCATCGAATTTGGTGGCGGGAGCCATGTGGTAGCGTCCCTGGCGGCACTCTTGTTCGGCTTATGGCCGCTTGTGGGCCTTACCTATGCGGTCAATCCTTTGGCCGACATGCCCGCAATGGCCCTTTTCCTGGCCGGGGTCTCCTTTCTTCGGCGTTCGCGTCGGTTGACAGCCGCCCTGTTTCTGGGTTTGTCGTTGATTACCCATAAGGCCATGTGGATTTTCGTGGTGTTGCTTGTTCTCGCGGAGCTGGGTCATCGTAGGGAACGTACAGTACAACAGAACCTTTGGTTTGTTGGCGTGGTGCTTCTCCCTATTGGGTTCTTGTGGGTTGCAGGCTCGGCGTACCATGGCTCGATCACCTGGCTTGTGTCCAGTAACATTGCAGGGGAAGTCGTCCCGAAAGGAGATACGCTCTTTCTTGACGGATTATGGGGAACATTTTTGAGAGGTGGTTTACAAGCGTTGGTAAAGGGGCCGCTGCTGTTATCCTTTTTTGGCATAACTGGGGCCACGCTGATCGCAACTTTCGCCCGTCGATCCGGTTATTTCTACTATGGAGTCGCGATTTCATCGGCTATTCTCCTTCTGTTTCTCATCCTCAACCAACACGAAATATGGGCGGCCATGCGCTTTGGAAGGTTGCTGGTGATTCCACTGGCTTTTCTCATCAGTTCAACCTCGCCGCCGAGAAATCGATTGTGGATGAACCCGCTGCTGGTAGCCCTCTTGTTGACATTTTTGTTCGCCAGCCAGTTTGTCTATGCCTGGTACATGGCTAGCGTTTATTTTGGGTGATTTTCCCACATACAGGGTAGTCCCAAAAGGGATTTCGGACGCAGATTGACGTAGAGCTACGCTGGTTTCATTGACAAGCTCGTGTCATTCGTGGAATTCGTGTTCAAAATATTTCCCGGTTTTACGAGGCAATTCTTGCTTGATCAACCCTGAAATCCAAACCTGAATTCTTTTCGGAGTGCCTGTGTCCAATCGACCCCATCCTGATCAACCCATTGTGTCCGGCGCAGAGCTGGCTGGGAGTTGGCCTCTGTTTCCCGACCAGCCTGGTAGCCAACTGGTGACTGCCCTGCCCATCGATAACTTTCCCGCCAAGCGGCTGATTTTCAACCAGATCGACAAGCCGGGTCAGGTGCACATCTTCAAGACCGATTGCCGCGCGGGTGAGCGACTGCGGGTGCAGACGCTTGTGCCTGTGCTTGCCAGGGGCAAGACCGCACTACCCGCTGTTGCTCTTGTGGGCCAAGGCTTGCCCTACAGCACCAACGCGCAAAAATTGCCCATCGAACTCCCCCAGGGCTACAGCGCGATTGTGGCTCCAGCTCCCAGCCAGCTCACCCAGCCAGTGGAGGATATTCTCACCCGTGCCCGCTACTATCCAGGGCCAGTCATCGACACCCGCACCCTGGTTGGTGGCACATGCTACTTGCTCGTCTGGAGTCCTGACAACCAAATGGGTAACTATGTGATCCAGACCGGCCACCGCTGGCCTTTACGTGTCACCTATTGGGTCAGCATCCCGCGCATCTGGTGGCAGATTCGGGGTTGGTTTGGCCTGGGGCGCAGCGGGGTGGTTGGCGCTCTGGCAGGAATAACCTTGGTAGGGCTGCTGGCCCTATGGATGTCAAAGAAACGATAACGAA
>JAHEML010000618.1:0-2841 GCA_024643705.1 Caldilineaceae bacterium
TGGTCATTCCATGGGCGCGGCCATTGGCTTGGCCCTCGCACTTTTGCAGCCGCCCAGGTTAGCCGGATTGGTTCTGCTGGGGGGCGGGCCAGCCATGCCAGTCAGCCAGCCCATTCTGGATGGGTTGACCGGCAATTTTGTCCAGACCGTTGGGCTGATTATGAAATTTTCGTGGAACAAGGGGGCCAGATCGCTCGACCGGGAAGTGGCTACCCAACATATGCTGTCTGCTGGGGCCGAGACTGTCTGGGGAGATTTTGCGGCGTGCAACGCTTTTGATGTCTCCGACCGCCTGGGGGAGATTCGTGTGCCTAGCTTGATTGTGGGGGGCGTGCTGGACCGGATGATGCCGCTGCACCAGAGCGAGATGCTGGTGAAAGGGATTCCCGGCGCAGGGCTGGCGGTGATCGACGAGGCCGGGCACTACATGCATGTTGAACAGACGAACCAGGTAAACAGGGAACTGCTGCCCTTTTTGCATGAACTTGGATAGCCGAAAAGGGGCGGCTCTCCATTTTGGTTGTCAATGGCCGTACATATGTTCAATCGAGTCGATGGCCTCGCCCTGCCAGTCCAAAAAATCGGCGGCGGTTTTCAGCGACGCAACCGTACCTTCGTCCACCAACCCTTGCAGCACCGCCATCTGCTCCGGGGTGAGTGCGTCGGCTTGTAGGGCCAACGCCCAACTATTGAATTCGTGCCGTTCGTGAATCTGGGCCATGCGCGCCTCCTGTGGGGTCTATTCGATTGGTTCGACGAAGAACTCAGCATCGCTGCCGTCGGTAAAGTAGAGTTGCAAATGCTTGGCGTTGAGGCGAAAGAGCCGCATGGCCTGGCAAATACCATCGGCCATGGTCGCTTCGTCGGACGCTTTGGCCCAACGGGTGTCTATGCCCGTGTGCTGCAATTGCAGATAGCTGCCGTCGGCAAAGAAGAGGACAGCCTGATCGAATTTTCCATTTGCCACGTACCGTGTGGCGTGGGAATAGGCAGTTTCAGCGCTAGTAGACACGGATTAGAACTCCCACAGTTTCAGACCGCCAGCTTCTCGTCTTCGTCCAAATAGCCGCCGGATTCCGCCTCGGCCAACACCGCCTGGATTGTTGCAACCAGAGATCGGGCCGCCTCCACGCTCAGTTCCACCGCCACCCGTGCGCTCGGCCCCCGATCCCCATTGACAAAATCGATGTTCAGCGTGTGGTCGTCGGGCAGGCTGAAGGGGTGATCGTAGGACACATTGGCATGGAGCAGCGGGAACCAACCCTCTCGCCCTTTGCCGTTGCCGCTGATGGGTGCGCTGTGGCAGATCATTGTACACATGCTTTTTCTCCCCTGCTATAGTTCGTTGTCATTGTCCTTGCCTCTGGTCTCAATCAGCCAGGAAAACCACCGATGGCGCAGAGATCGTCTGTGCCATCGGTCTACTTTTCTTCAAACCAGCTACGCTAGATTTTTCTCAAGGAAGGCCCATATTTTGTTCCAACCGTCTACCGCCTGTTCCTGGCGATAGGCTGTGCGGTCGTAGTAGAAAAAGCCGTGGCCTGCGCCCTCGTACATGTGAAAATCGTATTCCTTGCCGTGCTCCTTTAAGGCTGCCTCGTGTTGGGCCACCTGATCGGGGGTGGGGCTGCGGTCATCTGCGCCAAAAATGCCCAGAATGGGGCACGGGAGATCAGCCGTGTAATCGATAGGCGCAACCGGCCAATTGGCTGTCAGTTGATCATCCCCCATTACCACGCGGCCACCCCAACAGTCCACCACCGCATCGAAGCCCGGTGCTCGGCTGGCGGCCAATACCGCATGACGACCACCGGAGCAGGTTCCAAAGACGCCCACTTTGCCATTACTCTGGGCCTGGCCGCGCAGAAAATTCATGGACGCGGCAATGTCACCCACCGCCTGATCATCGGGAACACCACCGGCTGCCCGCGCTGCTGCGCCCATATCCTCTGGCGTGCCGTGGCCCATCCGTTCGTAAAGGTTGGGCGAAATGGTCAGGTAGCCGTGGTGGGCAAACTTGCGCGTCGCTTCTCGGTACCACTCATCCCAGCCGGGAAAGTGGTGGATCAGCACCATGGCGGGGAAGGGGCCAGGGCCAAGTGGCCGGGCGTAGTAGGCGCGGATGGGGTCGCCCTTGTGGCCGGGAATCACGACGGTTTCGGCGATCATTCCTTCGTAATCGTTGGTCTGATACATGGGAAATTCCTTTCGAGTATGGTTTCTATTTTGCTTCTGCTGCCTTTTTGAGCGCGGCCGCGAAATTTTGAAAGCTCTCGCTGAGATCGGGAATCGTTCGCCCGATGATGGGCAGGAGCAGGCCGTCGAAAACTTCTCGGGTGTGGACCTCAACCGTGCCGTTGCCCTGCAGTGTGAGGGTGAAGGTGCGTGCTCCCTTGAAGAGGCCCAAGGGCATACCACTGCTCCATACCATCTTTTTGCCGGGGACAAATTCGCTCACAGTCACCGGGAAGGCCCGATCGGGGCTGATTTTGGTGTAGACGGTGATTTTTTCGCCGGGGGCAATTGTGCCGTCGATGCGGGTTACGCCTGGCTCCCAGGTGGGGAAGTTGGCCGCATCTGTCAAAATAGCCCAGATTCTTTCCGGGCTGGCTGCGATGGTTGTGGTAGCTTCAAAGCTTTTCATACATCATGCTCCTTCCGTGGCCGAGTCCACGAATCGTTCAAAAAATGTGCAGCGCAAACTGTGTGACGTGTGGCGAAAGTTTAACATGAAACAGGAGATGAACGAAAGGGGCAATGGCAATGATCACTCTGGGCAAAGACCCGGAGCTATCAGGCAAGGCCGGACAAACCCGGCTTAAAGCAGCCTGGCTACCGAAA
>JAHEML010000618.1:2851-3233 GCA_024643705.1 Caldilineaceae bacterium
TGGATCGCCCAGAGCCATTGGGATAGCAGAGATATATCTCTTGACCAGCCACTGCCCACGCCTCCTCTGCCGATGTCGGGACGATCAATGCTGTCACCGCATCCTCTGTGGGCCGCGCGGATAGAAAGAGCACATGGAGCTTGGCCGGTTCATCGGTGGGGAAGGGGGTGTTCTCCAGAATACGGCGCAGATCGTCGGCTGTGCGTAGCAGAACGGTGACATCGAAACCAAAACGATCGTTGATAGCCTTTTCGATCAGGTTGCCCAAGGTTGCTTGGTCGGTTGAATCGCTCTCGAAGATCACATTGCCGCTTTGCACATAGGTGACCACATTGGAGAAGCCCAGGCTCTCGTAAAGCGTTTTCAACTCGGCCATGCGAAT
>JAHEML010000619.1 GCA_024643705.1 Caldilineaceae bacterium
CAGGCACTACCCACCGCACCCAGTTCCGGCAGGCCCCACATGCCAAAAATCAGCCCGTAGGTCAAGCCAATATTGACTACGTTTGCCAGGGCTGTCACCTGCATAGGGGTGCGCGAATCGCCTGCACCACGCAACACGCCGCCCCCAATAAAGAGCACCACCAACACAACCACGGTTCCCATAGTCACCTTGAGATAGTCGCCGGCCACAACCGCGACGGCTGGCTCCAACCCAAAAATAGAGAGGATGGGATCGGCCAGAAAGAAACCAGCCAGGGCCAGAGGAACCGAAAAGCAGACGCTCCATACAATCGACTGACGGGCCAGGTGCGAGGCACGCTCTAACTTTCCAGCGCCAACCGCTTGGGCCACCAACACTGAACTGCCCACCGATAGCGCGCTCAGAGCAGCGATGACAAAGAACATCACCTGTAGGGAGCTGCCCACGCCGGCGATAGCAACTGCCCCTAGTTGGGCCACCAAAAATGTGTCCACAATGCCCAGCATGGTTTCCAGAAAATTTTCGCCAATCACCGGCCAGGCCAGATTAAAGACGCGACGATTAGTAGAAAGCGACTCTGCGGGTTCGATTTCGGCCAGTTCAGTTTCAATTGCATCACCTGCCGTGGCCTGATCCTCTGCCAATTGTTCTTCGCTCATGGCGCACCTCGTCCTGAAAATGGGAGAAATGGAACATATATTCTAGTCGAATTGGGGCCGAAGAGCAATTCCGCCAGCCTGCTCTCCTGCTCGCCTGCTCTAGCCGCTTGCTATCTGCCCAAAATTGATGTACAACTTCCTCCATTATCCACAACCCAGCGGAGACAGTCTGTGCAACCCCACCAAGTATCCATCGCATTTCAGACCGACAAAGCACTTTCGGCCTATGGCCCTTTGGCAGCCCAGGCCGAAGCCTATGGTTTCGACGGCGTCACCGTCTACAACGACATGCTCTACCAACCGGCCTGGCTGCCCCTACTAGAGATCGCACGGGCCACCCGGCGTGTGCGAATCGGGCCAGCGGCAGTCAACCCCTTCACCTGCCACCCCATTAACCTGGCGGCCAATAGCGCCCTCATCGACGAAGCCAGCGGTGGACGGGCTTATCTGGGTTTGGCTCGCGGCGGCTGGCTGGATTTTGTCGGCCTGCATCCACCAGCCCCCGTCACCGCCCTGCGCGAAGCCTTCGCCTGTGTGCGCCATCTGCTCCACCGTTCCAAAGAACCCCTGGTCGGTTCGATCTTCCCCCTGGCCGGCGGCGACAGTCTGCGCTGGACAATCGAACGACCGGAAATTCCATTTCTGCTGGGCAGTTGGGGCGAGAAGACCCTGGCGGCCTGCCTGCCTTTCATCAGCGAAGTGAAGATAGGTGGCTCGGCCAATCCCAATGCAGCCGCCTGGATGCGGGGGCTGATCGATGAGCGGGCAGGAGTGAAGGGTCGACAATCAAGCGAGATCGGCGTGGTTGTGGGGGCCGTGACAGTGGTGGATGAGGACGCGCACGCTGCCCGTGCTCTGGCCCGTCGGGAGGTAGCCCTCTACCTGCCCATTGTGGCCGCCCTGGACCCAACCGTGGCCATCGAGCCGGATCGGCTGGCCGGGATGCAGGCTGCGGCGAGTCGATATGATTTCGACGGCGCTGCCCGCTTTATTTCCGACGAACTGCTGGCCCGTTTTGCCTTTGCGGGCAGCCCCGAAGAGGTGGCGGAACAGACAGCAGAAATCTTTGCCGCCGGGGCCAGTCGGGTGGAATTTGGCACGCCCCACGGCTTGACAGCAGAATCGGGCTTGCGCCTGCTGGGGGAACGGGTACTCGCCCTGCTGCGCTGACAGTTGGGCAATCTCTGGGAAAAAAGAGACGGCACGGGGTAAATCCCGTGCCGTCTCTTTACTATCGGTTCACCATCAGTGGGAAACCGAGCAATGGCAGGTAAGAAACCTGCCCTACGTCTCCGTCGGGCCACCTGCAATCCCAAAGAGCCTTTTTCACAGAGCTAATTCGTTTCCTTCTTTACAATTTACAATTTGATCCATCATCCGGTTTATCCGGCACCGGGCCGCTTGCCCGTGCGTTCGGCATGGGCTGCCAGCAACTCCTTGATCCCGGCGATGGTATCCTGGGTCACGTCCTCCAGCCCCTCTTGCACCGTGTCGTTATCCGACAGATAGGCCAGCCGCGTCCAGTAGGAATTGTACAGAATCCCCAACCAGGTGATGACTTGCAGGTTCTCTTCCAGGGCTTGCAGCGGGCGGCTGAGGAAGTAGGAGAGAAAAGCAGCAATGCTCAAACCGCCAAAGACCAAAGACGTACCGATAGCTGTGGTCGGGTTGTTGCGCGAAACATAAGCCATGACGATGGCAGCCACAAAAGCCAACACACCCACGCCAAAGAGAATGCGATACATCCAAACAGTCGTCCAATATGGCCCCATAAAGCCGTTGAGAACTTGATCAAACATGGTCTGATTGTTCTCAAAACCCTTCTGCATGTGGGCACGCCAGACCGAATAGAGTTGGGGATCGCTCTGTGCCAGGCTTCCCCCCCCTTCTGGAACAGGCAGACGCTCGACCACACCGGGCCGAGCAACGACCCCACGTCCAGTCCCGCCAAATTCCCGGTTGAAGCGCTCGACATAATCCCGGATCACACCGGCGTAGAATTCCGGCTGACCTGGGCCATTGTAGCCCCTGGCAAAGGCCACAAAGTCGCCCTGGCGCAGCGGCTCCACCAACCCCCGATTGACGATAAAGCGGAAGAGGCCCCGAATTTGTGCCTCCTCGCCCGTCTGAAAATCATCGAACATGGCTTTGGGCGAGCTGTAGCCCAGCGACGCAAAATTGAATCCCATAATCTGGGGCGCACCCATGCTGATCGATTTCAACGCTGGGTCTTCGATAAAATTGCGGGCAAAGCCCAAAATCTGCCACTCCTGGTCCTGGCTCTGGTGACAAGGCTGCCATTCGCCCCCTTCATCCTTGCGCCAGCGGTGATCTTTCCACACTTCTTGCTGGTTGAACGAGAAGAAGCGGTCAAAAATGGGTCTATTTTGCGTACCCCACTCGTTTGCAAATATGTGATTCTCGAAACGAATCGTCATCCGGCCATCGGCTCCAAAGCCGTCACCGCCCGACTCGGCCAGAAGCACAGCCACCGCCACCCCAGGTTCGATGCCAAGCCGGGCGGCTTCGTTGGTGAGCAGTGCTTGATGGCGCAACCATGTACGCAAC
>JAHEML010000620.1 GCA_024643705.1 Caldilineaceae bacterium
AACCCTCTACCGTTGGCGGGCGCGAGTGCTATACGCCTCCTACAGTGTAACAGCCACTGGTATCACCCCGCCGCCCAATCCAGCGCACAGCCCGTGGCGACGCCTCAACGCCCAGGCCGATGAAGCGGATCTGCGCCTCGTTGAGGCCGATGTGTCACCCGTACTTGCGATTGACAAAAGCGTCGACAACGATTCTCCGACTGAAGGGGATACTATCACCTATACGGTCGTCGTCTCCAATACGGGCGGCTCAACCGCCACCGGTGTGGATGTCACCGATTCGCTCGTCGGCTCGCTGGCATCGGCCGTGACTTTGGACGCAGGCGATGTGGTGACATACACATATAGTGTCAGCCAGGACGACGGCCCTCTATCAGTGATCAACACAGCCACGGTGACCAGCAGTCAAACAGTTGCCGTGGAGAGCAGCGTCTCTGTGAACTGGCAGAATGTGGCACCCACGGCTACCCTGGGTAACGATGGACCGGTAAACCACGGCGCGACGGCTCTGGTCACGTTCGCCGATCAGAGCGACCCGTCCACAGCCGACAGCAGCAGCGGCTTTGTCTACAGCTACGACTTCGACAACGATGGCGCGTTCGAGATCACCGACAGCAACGAACCCACGGCCACTGTGCCTGCCGGCTACCTGACCGGTGTCAGCAGCCGCACGGTGCGTGGTCGCATCGGGGACAAAGACGGCAGCTCCAACGACTACACAACGACAATTCTCGTCAATGCGCCGACGGCCACATCTACACCGACAGCGACATCTACACCGACGGCCACCAACACACCAACATCTACAGCAACGCCCACCAAGACACCAACCGCTACACCGACGGCATCGAATACGCCGACGGCAACACCATCGTCTACAAGCACGCCTACTCGTACACCGACACCGACTCCCACATCGACGCCTGAGCCTACCTATCGTATATGGGTGCCCAGAATCGTAAAACAGTAGGAGATGTTCGACTCTGGCCATTTTCAACCGCCTTGTCAGAACGTTGTACCATCGTGACAGGATAAAGATTACCTACACCCATCGAATACCCACACCATCAAGGTGAAGTGTATTGTGGCCGCATCGCCGGTAAGAAGTGTTACTTCTACGGGCTGAAGTTGCACTTGCTTGTCACGGCGCAAGCTGAACCTGCCGAGTTCTTTCTGACACCCGGCTTGTGTGCCGATATGGCAGGTCTGGACTACTTCGACTTCGACCTGCCACATCGGCGACAAAGCCTACTCAAAGTCGTGCTCTTTGTCGTGGCCCTAAGTTTCGGTCGCCTGCCACTCTGGGGGTGGCAACTTGGGCTACACACACAAAATCATTTGTAACTTTCGGGGTGCACCATCAAGTATCAGAAAGGGAGCTAGATTCATGATGACAACACGCATAAAACCAGGCGGGAACCTCATGTCGTTTCCGCAGAAACTGTCCATTTTTTTGTTATGCTTGGCTGCTTTGACGTTTTTCGCCTTCAGCGGAAATGCTCATGGAATGTGTACCATAGATTCAGCATGTACTGTGATTGACTCAACAGATGAGCTAAGTTCCACTATCAGCATATTTCCAGACGTCATTTCTACGACGATCTCATTGGGGGATATCGTCACTCAGACAATCACGGTCACAAACAGCCTTTCACGCGAAGTCAGTTTCGTTCAAACAACGGGCACTGGCTACATGCACTATGCCGCTTCTCGTATCCATTACGGATACAGGGTCGCTGGTACATCTATACAAGTAATCGCTACACAGAACAATACAGATGTGCAACTGGTTGATCTTGAGACAGGCAATGTGACGCGTCAGCAAGGGGGCTTGAACACCTACGACACCTGGCAGCCGACGGGCGAGGACCCGCCAAGAGGCCAGTTGGGTGATGGTCCTTTCAAGATAGTGTCGAACAAACCAGTATTGGCATATCTAAGCCACTTCTCTTCGTGGTCGCATAATACCTTCATCCCCTCTCTGGAGACTGGGGCAACTGGAACAGAGTTCATCTTCTACTTGAACGCAGTGTCATATGGAAGCGAATTCGGCCGCTTCTACGTATTCGCTCATGAGGACGCCGTTGTGGATGTTTACGATCCATCCGGAGCGTTGGTACAGACCAAGAACCTGACATTAGAAGATGCTTGGGATCTAAGAATCTCTAGTGGTGTATATCACGTGAAATCGACTGGCAAAATTTCTATGCAGACTGCGGTCGAGAATGGGTATACCATGGTGCCAGCACTAACAGGACACGGAACAGGTACCCGTTTCTTTTTCTCTACGCACCAAGGGTCTGCGGAAGGTGCTGCAATATTTGCATATGATGACGCCAACGTAAAAATTTTTAATCTGGAATCGGGGCAACTGCTCCATGAAAGAGATATGAACGCTGGTGATCATTGGTGGCAGACTGGGTTTGGCACCCAAAGAATGCGCGTGGAAAGCACGGGAGACATTGAGGTGTGGGCTGGGTCGGCAGAACAAGGGGGTACCGAAATACAGGATTTGGGAGATGACATCTCTTTTGCCGGAGGGCGCTACGGCCACGAGTTCTACCTGCACTCTCTTAAGACCGGTTTTGTGGTCTTTTCCCCTTTTGAGAATACCAAGGTCAATATCGACGGTACTTCTTACACTCTGGGAGCTGACGATTTCATTTTTATCCAAGGGTGTTGCGATTATCGACATATCCAAACGTCAAACCCTGTGATTATTCAAACACTGGGAGAGGATGGCTCCTGGAATGATGCTGGCACATACCTAAGTGGATTTGAGCGTCCCACAACCACGTGCCCATGGCTTCGCATAGGTTCTGAAACAGGCACCTTACCCAACGGAATCTCAAATGTCGACCTGGTAGTCGATAGTACCGAAATAGGTTTCGGGATACACGAATGTCAGATCAGCATTATCGGTCTTGATCCCCTTCATCCGAAGGCGACAATTGCCGTAACGATCGACATTCCGGCCCCTCCATCGATTACAGTCTGGCTGCCAATCATCAATTGGAATGCACCTCCACCTCCCCCTCCCCCTTCCCCCAGCTTCACCCCCAAGACAGACTTCACCACTGGGGTCAATCCAAACTCTGTGGCGCTGGGAGATGTGAACGGGGATGGTATGCCTGACCTGGCCGTCACCAATCAAGGCGACAAAAGCGTCTCGGTGCTGCTCAACACCACGGCAACCGGTGCGTCCACCCCCAGCTTTTCTCCCA
>JAHEML010000621.1:0-2818 GCA_024643705.1 Caldilineaceae bacterium
CCATCTCCCAGATCAGCCGAATCGTATTTGGGCTGCTAGGTACTGGGCTGGCGGGATTCATTGTTGGTCAATTCGAGGAATACTGGCTGGTCTTCACCCTCGATGCTCTGACCTTCGTTGCCTCTCTGCTGCTGATTTCCAGAATTCGCTACACCCATCAAGTGGGCGCGCAGAAGGAACCGATCAGCGTCCGATTGGTCTTCAGCGAGCTGGGCCAGGGGCTAAAACTGACATTTTCCAACCGGATTTTGAGTGGCGCGATCATCGCTTTTGCTGTGACCATGCTGGGAATCGGCGCAGTCAACGTGCTGCTTGTGCCCCTGCTGATCAACGACCTGATGGTCCCGGAGACTTGGTTCGCAGCGATTGAATTTTCGCAAACCTCCGCCATGATCCTGGCGGGGTCCCTGCTGGCAGTGGTCGCTGCCCGCTTGAAGCCGACCACAATTCTCGCGATCGCCCTGGTCTTGCTGGGCATTGATGTCGCCGCTATGTCCTTACCCACGAATGTCTGGCAGATCATGATCATCCTCTTCTTCGCCGGACTATTCATCACGCCGATTCAGGCATCCGGTTCCACCATTATTCAAACAGCAGTGCCCGATGATGTGCGGGGCCGGACAGGTTCGGCTAACAATGCCCTGATCACAACAGCCCAATTAGTCTCCATGGGGATGGCAGGTATCTTGGCTGATCTTTTGGGCGCACGCACGGTCTTTGTAATTGGTGGGGTGCTTGTCTCGTTGGCCGGGGTGGCGGCCTGGTTCATCTTTCGGGGAGCCGAAATCTCGACAACCTCCCCGACGGCAGCGGACATGAATAAGCAAGAGGCAGGGTAGCCCGGCAGGGGTGGAGGTATCTTGCCAGGTTGATCGCCATTGCATAGCCCCAAATCACCACCCAAATTTGACAGCCCGTCCTATCGCCGCTATACTGTCCTGGTCTGTTGATGCGTGTTCTTTCGGCTTGGAGGGATGGCCGAGTGGACGATGGCGGTTGTCTTGAAAACAACTGTGGGGAAACTCACCGGGGGTTCGAATCCCTCTCCCTCCGCCAGTATGCATCCGTATGAAAAACTTGGGGAGGTCGCATAGCCTGGTCGAGTGCGCCCGCCTGCTAAGTGGGTAGGGGTAGCAATATCCCTCGAGGGTTCAAATCCCTCCCTCCCCGCCATATGCGCCCGTAGCTCAGTGGATAGAGCATTAGCTTGCGGAGCTAAGGGTCGTAGGTTCAAATCCTACCGGGCGTACCAAAACAGAAAAGGCCCCGTCGAGATTCTCGACGGGGCCTTTTCTGTTTTGGTATCATCGCTCATCAAGCCAATTGACGGATCCGGGGCATTTTATAGAAAATCACCCCCATCAGCGCCAATGCAATGATGGCACTGATGGAAATTGTCAGGCTGATGCCCCAGGCCTCGGAGAGCGCACCCATGGCAAGGTTGCCAAAGGGGGCCAGCCCAAAAAATGTGATGGTGTAAAGGCTCATCACCCGCCCCCGCATTTCGTCGGCAATTTGGCTTTGCAACAAGGTGTTGATCAGGGTGAATTGGTTCATAAAGCCCATCCCCAGCAACACAGACAGACCAATCGACAATGGGTAAAAAGATGTCACGCCAAAGGCCAGCAGGACGAGGGGATAGGCCAGGGCCACCATGCGTAGCCAGCGCCCCCGAAATCCTCTATCGCCGAAACGGGCAACCAACACCGCAGCCAGTACGGCCCCAATCCCCGACGCCATGTTGATGGTCCCGTAAGCTCTGGCATCCTGGTGCAATACCTGATCCACAAACGCTGGCAGCACCGTGCTGTAGGTGATGCCAAAGAGGCTCAAGGTCAGCGAGACCAGAAGAAGCGCGCCCACCCCATCCGCATGAACCGCATACGAGAGACCGCTGCGCAACTGTTGCCATGCCTGTGCCTGCACAGCTTTGGGGATGGTGGGCGGCAGTTGCATGAGCAACAGACCCGTGATCACCGCCAGAAAACTGATGCCGTTGATGGTGAAGCACCATGCTGGGCCAATCACCACCAGCAGTATACCGGCAATGGCCGGACCAACCATGCGCGCCGTGTTGAATGTCATGGAATTGATGGCGATGGCATTGGGCATGTCCGCCTTCCCCACCATTTCCACCACAAAGGCCTGGCGCGCCGGCCCGTCGAACGAGTTGACGATGCCCGCACAGGCCGCCAGAATGAGCACGTGCCAGACCTGCACCACGCCCGAAAATGTCAGCCCCGCCAGAATCAACGCCAGCACCATGGAGCAGCTCTGGGTGATGACCATGAGCTTGCGTTTGGAAACGCTGTCCACAATCACGCCGCCCCAGGGGGTGATGAGCAGGGCCGGAATGGCCGACGCAAAACCGACCACGCCCAGCATCAGCTCGGATTGGCTGAGCTGGTAGACGAGCCAACCCTGGGCGATAATCTGCATCCATGTGCCCATGGTGGAGAGAAGCTGCCCCGCAACATAAAGGCGAAAGTTGCGATGGCGCAGGGCATTCAAGGTTTTGGGAATGCGGAACTGACGGGCGCGCAGAGGGACGATCTCCTGCGGCAAATTTGGTAGTTGGGGCGGGTCCAGTCGATCATCTAATAATTCTGACATTGGAGCGCTTTCTATGAGGTGAAATTTCAACGCAAACAGGCAAAGGGGCAAAGAATCCTGCACTAATCTTTGCCCCTTTGCCTCTCTGCGTTAGGAAGTTTAGTTGTCGCGACTGGCAAGGATATGATTGCGGATCTGGTCGATAAAACGGTACTCGCTGTTGTCTTCGGGGGCATAGCCGATCACCTTGCGGGCGTTGGCAATG
>JAHEML010000621.1:2828-3215 GCA_024643705.1 Caldilineaceae bacterium
TGGGAGTTGCCGCTAATTCCGTAGAAAACCTGAAAGGGCACGCCGTTTTCATCCCGGATGTCGTCGGTTTCGATGCTTTTGATGAACAATTGCTGCAAATCCCGTTGGCTGATGTAGACAGCCAGCCCCCGGTACATCTTTTGCAGATCGCCTTTGGGGATAGTTTCCATATCAGTCTCCCGGGGGCCACCGATGCGAATCTGCACATTTTCCAGCCGTTGCGCCTCCCCGTTGTCCTGAACTACTCCGGTGTATTGCATCTGCCCCGTGGCGTAGACAAAGCCAAGATGCTCGTAGACCTCTTTGGCCCATCCATAGAAGTTGTCCGAAAGCGCACGCTGCTGGGGCAGAACCACATCCCATTTTCCCTGCAAAATCAGCCGCTCG
>JAHEML010000622.1 GCA_024643705.1 Caldilineaceae bacterium
CTCGCATTTCGCTGACCATCGGTCTGGTCAGTGTCGTCATCAGCCTGGTGGTGGGCATTGTGCTGGGCGGCATTTCCGGCTACTATGGCGGTGCCATCGACAACGCCATCCAGCGCCTGATCGAGTTCATCCGCTCGGTGCCAGAGATTCCGCTGATCATGGCCTTGGCCGCGGCTCTGCCCGGCGATCTGCCGGTTGTCCAGCTCTATTTCGGCGTGACAATTGTGCTGGCCTTTGTGGGCTGGACGGGGTTGGCTCGGGTGGTGCGCGGGCGCTTTCTGAGCATGCGCGAAGAAGACTTTGTGATGGCAGCCCGTTTTTCCGGTTCCAGCGAAATGCGCATCATCTTGCGCCACATGATGCCCTCATTCCTCAGCCACATCATCGCCTCCCTCACCCTGTCGATTCCTGGCATCATCCTGGCCGAGACGGGTCTGAGCTTTATCGGTCTGGGTCTGCGCGCACCGGCGATCAGTTGGGGCGTGCTGCTGCAAGAAGCCCAGAATCTACGTTCGGTTGCCCTGGCTCCTTGGGTGCTCACCCCGGCCCTGGCAGTGATTATCACCGTTCTCGCCTTCAACTTCCTGGGCGATGGTATCCGGGATGCGGCGGACCCGTACGCGAAGTAGAAGGGTATTGCGTGCTGCGTATTTCGTAGGTCAGCCATAGCACATCATTGTCTGACGTTTTTTTGTGTAGTACAGGAAGACTTTCTGTCACCACAAAATTTCGTCTGAATGGGCCAAATTCTCACTTCTTACGCAGTACGAATTACGCAATACGCACACCACCAGTTGAATCTGAAAATGACTCTATTCTAGGAGACCCCGATGGCAACAGTGCCCGTTGGCGACCCCCAAAGTCGCACAAAGGCTGGAAATAATGCGGATGTGCTGCTGGAAGTGAAGGGGCTGAAGACCCACTTCTTCCTTCAGCAGGGCGTTGTGCGCGCGGTGGAAGATGTGGACTTCACCGTTCACAAGGGCCAGACGGTTGGCATTGTGGGCGAAAGCGGCTGCGGCAAATCGGTCATGGCCCGCTCGGTTATGTCCATTGTGCCCCCACCTGGCCGCATTGTGGAAGGGGATATCCTCTTTCACCTCACCCAGGACGAAGGCGGCAGCAGCACCAAAGAAGTCGTCAACATGGCGACCATCGACCCAATGGGCGACAAAGCCCGCTCGATCCGTGGTTTCGAGATTTCTATGGTCTTTCAGGAACCGATGACCTCCCTCAGCCCGGTACACACAGTGGGCGACCAGATTATGGAAGCCATCCTGCTGCACCAGGAAGTGACAAAGGCGGAGGCCCGTCAGATTGCCATCGATACCCTGCGCCAAGTTGGTATGCCCGACCCGGAACGAATCGTGGATCGCTACCCCCACCAACTCAGCGGCGGCATGCGTCAGCGGGCCATGATCGCAATGGCTCTATCGTGCAAACCATCTCTGCTGATTGCCGACGAGCCGACCACTGCGCTGGATGTGACCACCCAGGCCCAAATCCTCACGTTGATGACCGATCTGCAGGCCGAGATCGGCATGGCGATCATCTTCATCACCCACGATCTGGGCGTGATCGCCCAAATGGCCGACTATGTGGTGGTGATGTATCTGGGCGAAGTGGTGGAGATGGCAGATGTGGACACCATCTTCTACGATCCCAAACACCCCTACACCCGCTCGCTTCTGCGTTCCATCCCCATGCTGGGCCGTAAATCCGCCGAACATAAGACCAGCCGCCTGACCGCCATCCGTGGTACAGTGCCCGATCCCTATTCCATCCCGAAGGGTTGCCCCTTCCATCCCCGCTGTCCCCAGGCCATCCAGGGCGTTTGTGATACCACATCACCACCCTTTCTGGATCTGGAAGGCGGCCACAAAGTACGGTGTGTTCTCTATGAGTAAATCTGTTGAGCCCAAGGCCCCTGTCTGGTTGAACTATCCACTGGTCGGGGGCTTTGTCCACGACTGGCTGGTCGCCGGTCCCCTTGCTTCCCCCGTCGCTAATTTAGACGATTTCTCCGGACCTGATTTCAAAGCACAGATTGCCCGCCACCGCTACCAGGCGGAAACGGGTCTGTCTGCCGCGCCTGCCGAGCTGGAAAAATTTGCCCCCTTTGGTTTTGAGACTGAACTGACGTGGAAAGTCTACCGGGCCGAAGACGATCACTTTGTCGATCGTTCGGTTTTTCATCACACCTGCCATCACCTGCACACCTGGGCCTATTGTGCTGTGGAGAGTCCCAGTGCGCAGACAGTCAAAGCTACATTTACCACCAACGGGCCGGGGGATGTCTGGCTCAACGGCGCTCATGTCCACCGGGTAGAGCACTTCCATCACCAATTGCCCGGCCATTCCACCTGTGCCCTGAATTTGCAGGAAGGGCGCAACGAGTTGCTCGTCCGCTTCGAGGGTGTGGCCGTGCGCGAATGCCCTTACGTGATGGCTCTGCATCTGGAAGGCGACGGGCTATCCGTCTCGCTGCCCACAACTGTGCAGCCGGTGGCGCGACGACAGACATTGGAAGCCCTCTTTGCCAAAGCCTACCTGACCCAAGACATCTACACCCGCGACCAAAAAATCGTTCTGCATTGGCCCCCTGGCGAACCGGCAGTGGATAGCATCGGCATCCGTTTGCGCCACAAAAATGGCCGCATCTATTCAGAATTCCTGAGCGAGGGCAAATCGATCCAGGAACAGAGCATCGGCACGGTCTATCAGTTCCCGCCAGGGGAATACGAAGTCGTGCTGCTCCCCCACCCTGTTGAATATTACGAGAAAGGGATGCGGGTGGAGCGTGCCCTGCCCCTGCGCATTGTGGGCAACCATAAATATTCTGCCGAACGCTACGACACGTATCCCCAGCGACGCGAAGAGGCACTCAAAGCAGCGGCGCGCCGGGGCGTCAATGTCTTCTCCGAAATCGCCAAAATGGAGTTGGGCTGGTTTGATTTGATCGACCAGAAGCCAATTTTGGACACGATAGAGATAGTGAACAGCCGGGCCGATTGCAGCGACTTCTATCTGGTGGGGTTGCTGGGAATGGTGGGTCGCTATATCGACACCCCTGGCTTCCCTCAGGAATTGGTCGATCCCCTGCGAGCTTGCTTTCTCAGTTTCCGCTATTGGATGGACGAACCAGGCAACGACGCCATGTGTTTCTGGTCAGAAAACCACCAGATTCTTTTCCACACCTGCGAAGTGTTGGC
>JAHEML010000623.1 GCA_024643705.1 Caldilineaceae bacterium
CAAGTCGCCGCCGCGGATTCCCTGTAAAGCTCCACAAAAGGCGCAAATCGTTCGGGCATGCCACCGATGATCGCCAAAGCCATGGGCAGCCCCAGGGTTGCCGCGCGTGCCACCGATTCCGGCGTGCCGCCCACCGCCACCCAAATGGGCAACTTTGGACCAAATGGGCGTGGGTAGATGCCCAGGTTATTCAATGGCGCACGATGCTTGCCCTCCCAAGTGATCTTTTCGGCCTCGTTGAGCGCCATCAGCAACCCCAGCTTTTCCGAGAAGAGTTCGTTGTAGTCTTTCAAGTCGTAGCCGAAGAGGGGGAACGATTCGATAAACGATCCCCGCCCGGCCATCACTTCGGCGCGCCCGCTGGAGATGAGATCGAGGGTGGCGAAGTTTTGGAAGACACGCACGGGATCGTCGGAGCTGAGCACTGTGACCGCGCTGGACAGGCGGATATGTTTCGTGCGTGCCGCAGCTGCGGCCAAAATGACCACTGGCGCAGAGGAGACAAATTCGGGCCGGTGGTGCTCACCCAGGGCAAAAACATCCAGACCCACCTGGTCGGCCAATTCGATTGTTTCCAATAAACCTGCAATACGTTGGGCCGGAGGCAGGGGTTTGCCTGTATTGGCATCGGGCGTGTTTTCCACAAAAGAGTAGACGCCGATTTCGAAGGGTGATGGAGTGTTAGGTTGGGTAGAAATGATCGGACTCCTTTGGGAAAAAAGTAACAACATAAATATGTTTGAAGACGAATTGCACGAATGACACGAATTTTTCTGTGTAATCAGCGTCAATCAGCGTCCAAAGACTTGTCAGACCACTCTGCCGATTTCCAAGGTGAAAATCTGTAAGATTCGTGGTAGACTTGCCAGACTGTCTACATTTTGCCCCACTCAAGGAGAAAACTCGTGTCATCCCAACCCATCGTCCTCCTCGTGCGCGCCGACGACATCGGCTTTTCCCACGCAGCCAACGAAGCCTGCATCCGCGTCTTTACCAATGGCATCTGCCGCTCGGTGGAATTGATGGCCCCTACACCCTGGTTTCCTGAAGCGGTCAAACTGCTGAAGGCTCATCCCGGCTACGATGTGGGCGTCCACTTTACCCTGACCGCCGAGTGGGAGAATTTCCGCTGGCGACCCCTGACCGGCCCCAGCACCGTCTCGGATGCGGATGGTTTTCTGTACCGCACCTATCGCAAAAACGACAACTATCCCGACGAAATCACCTTTGAACAGGGCGATTGGACCGCGGCCGATGTGGAGAAGGAACTGCGTGCCCAGATCGAGCTAGTGCTGAAGCACATTCCCTGGGCCAGCCACGCTACAACTCATATGGGCGGCCTGCGGGACAACCCAGATTTCCAAAACGTTGTGGATGGGTTGATCGCCGAATATGGGTTGGGCGTAGACATAGCCGGTAACGGCTTTGAACGTTTCCGTCCCTTCGGAGAAAACAGCCAGAAGAAGTCATCTCAAGAAAAGGTGGAGGCTCTGCGTGAGAGCCTGGCCGCGCTGCAGCCTGGCCGGTGGCTGCATGTAGACCACCCCTGCCTGGACACCCACGAAAGCCAAGCCATCTGGCATGTGGGCTACGAGACCGTAGCTGTAGACCGACAGGGCGTCGTCGATGCCTGGACCGACCCACAAGTGCTCAACATGATTGCCGATCGGGGCATTCGGTTGGTCAGCTATGGGGACGTTAAGCTGGGGGCTATTTGAGTCGGTGACAGTCTGGGATTTTTGGGAACGGCGTTGGCACATCGAGTGCCAACGCCGTCTGTTTTTCTGGCCCATTCGTTTGCCACCCCTTCCTTTGAGGAGTACAATAGATACAGGCACCGATGCCTGATTTTCCCCTCATCCTTTCCCGCCGGTGGAGGAGAGATTCCCGGCGGCTTCCATTCCCCATCCACGCCACAGGAGCGACAACGATGTCAGAACTCACCAGACAAGACGCCCTGGACTACCATTCCATTGGCCGTCCGGGCAAACTCAAAATTGTTCCCACCAAACCAATGGACACCCAGCGGGACCTCTCGCTGGCCTATTCGCCGGGTGTTGCCCACCCAGTTCTCGCTATCGCCGACCAACCGGAAGATGCCTTTGAATATACGGCCAAGGGCAACCTGGTGGCTGTGATCAGCAACGGTACGGCGATTCTCGGTCTGGGCAACCGGGGTGCGCTGGCTTCCAAACCGGTGATGGAGGGCAAAGCAGTCCTCTTCAAACGTTTTGCCGATGTGGATGTCTTCGACATTGAAGTCAACTCGGAAGACCCGGACGAGATCATCCGCTTTTGCGAGATGATTGCGCCCACTTTCGGCGGCATCAATCTGGAGGACATCAAAGCCCCCGAGTGCTTCAAAATTGAGCAGGAACTGCAAAAGAAGGTGGATATTCCCGTCTTTCACGACGACCAGCACGATACTGCGATTATCTCCGGCGCGGGGCTGATCAACGCGCTGGAAGTGATCGGCAAATCGATGGCCGAAGTGCGTATCGTGATCAACGGCGCGGGTGCATCGGCCATCGCCTGTTCGGATTTCTATGTGGCCCTGGGTGCAAACCCCGCCAATATCATCATGTGCGACAGCAAAGGTGTCATCTACAAGGGACGCACCGTGGGCATGAACGAATGGAAGGAACCAAAAGCCGTCGAGACCGATTGCCGCACGCTGGAAGAGGCGATTGTCGGTTGCGATGTGCTCATCGGCCTCTCTGTCGCCAACAGCTTCACCCAGGACATGATCCGCTCCATGGCGGCCAACCCCATCGTTTTTGCTATGGCGAACCCAGACCCGGAGATCACCTACGATCTGGCGATGTCGGCCCGCAACGACACTGTGATTATGGGGACTGGGCGCAGCGATTATCCCAATCAGGTCAACAATGTGCTGGGCTTCCCCTTCATCTTTCGGGGTGCGCTGGATGTGCGGGCCACAGACATTAATATGGAAATGAAGCTGGCCGCGGCCCACGCGCTGGCTGCTCTGGCCCGGGAAGATGTGCCCGACAGCGTGATGAAGGCCTACGATCTGGACCAGTTGCGTTTTGGCCCGGATTACATCATCCCCAAGCCTGTGGATTCCCGTGTGTTGATGTGGGTGGCCCCAGCCGTGGCCAAGGCGGCTATGGAAACCGGTGTTGCCCGCAAGCGGATCGACCTGGATTCCTACATGGATGAGCTGGCTGCCCGTATCGGCGCAGGTTAT
>JAHEML010000624.1 GCA_024643705.1 Caldilineaceae bacterium
GCATGCCAAGGGCAAACCCCTCAACCCGGATGTAGACCTGGACACAA
Source organism: Caldilineaceae bacterium (assembly GCA_024643705.1). Lineage (GTDB taxonomy): Bacteria > Chloroflexota > Anaerolineae > Caldilineales > Caldilineaceae > JACQGT01. The sequence continues at coordinate 48 of JAHEML010000624.1, forward strand.
TCGCACGCCAGACACCGGGCATGGTGGGGGCCGACCTGGAAAGCCTGCTCAACGAGTCGGCCATTCTGGCGGCCCGCCGCAACAAACGCACCATCGATATGGAAGATGTGGTGGAATCCATCGAGCGGGTGATGGCTGGCCCTGCCCGCAAGAGCCGTATCCTGAGTGATGAGGAACGGCGCATTGTCGCCTTCCACGAAGCAGGCCATGCGTTGGTGATGGCACTCTTGTCCAATACGGATTCCGTGGGCAAGATTAGCCTCGTCAGCCGAGGCCAGGCCCTTGGCTACGTGATGCCTCTGCCCAGCGAAGATCGCACGCTACATAGCCGGGCCGAATTTGAGGATCAGTTGGCTGGCCTGTTGGGTGGCCGGGTGGCCGAAGAGTTGACCTTTGATGAGGTGACCACAGGCGCGGCCAACGACCTGGAGCGTGTAACCAAGATCGCCAAGGCGATGGTCACACGCTACGGCATGAGCGAAAAACTTGGCCCCATGCAGCTAACTCAGGGTGACACAAACCCATTTCTGGGCATGGACATGGGCGAGCGCCGCCACTATAGCGAGGATGTAGCCCGCTCGATTGATCGCGAGGTGCGGCGGATTGTCCAGGACGCTTATGCCAGGGCCAAAGAGATTTTGACCACCAATCAGGACAAATTGAAGCTGTTAGCCGAGACGCTTCTGGAAAAAGAGGTGTTGGGCAAGCAGGAATTTGAAGAACTGATGGGGCTTGCCTAAAAATTGAGCACCTCGTAGAGTGTATTTTGTAGATGTAGAGTGTGTTGTGTAGGTCCGGTTTTTTACCGCACAAATGGCAGAGATGCTCTCGATTAGCGTGAAAAGAATGTGTGCTGTCTGTTTGCACTGATAGCGTATTTTGACGGGCCTTCCCCGTCCGTGTGGAAAGAATACCTGGCACAGAGATACCTGGCACAGACAAAAAAGGAGGCTGACCCAAGCGGGTCAGCCTCCTTTTTTTGAACAATAGGGCTGGCTACTTCTTGGCCCAACGCACATAGATAGACGACAAGCCACCTTCTTCAAAGTAGCGAACCTGGACTGTGTGACTGCCGGCAGCGAGAGCGATTTCGCCACTCGTTTCGGCTACTGGCTGCACTTTCCAGTTGTCAATGATCAATGCGCCATCCACATAGACCCGCACACCATCATCGGCGGTTGCAACAAAGCGATATGTTCCCGCCTCGAATGTGTTGACCGATGTCCACAGGGCGCTGAAGTTGTCGCTGTTGACCGCGCCGCTGGGGCTGCCTGCACCCCAATCAAAGTAGATTTTGCTGTCGAGCCGGGTATCAACCGGTGTGCCACTCAGGTCCTTGTTGTTGTAGTAGAGAGCTGTCCACGGTCCACCTGTGGTGACTATGGGCTGGGAAGGTGGGAGTGTCGGTTGAACTGGCTTGGGTGTATCACTTGGAGGATAGGGTGCGTAGCCGCCGGGAATCCATAGATTCTGGCCCACCAAAATACGATTGGCGCTGGTCAAATTGTTCGCTGCTTGAATGGCCCATACAGTTGTCCCATAGCGCCAGGCAATGTTGCTCAACGTATCGTTGTAGGTCACTTTGTACCAGAAACCGCCAGAGGGTGCTGGGGCTGGGGTTTGCCAACCACCTCCGCCTGGGATGCAGAGCGATTGGCCGCTATAGACATGATTGTAGTTGATGATGTTGTTGGCCTGGGCCAAACTGTAGGTGGAAATGCCAAACCAAGCGGCAATGCCAGAGAGCGTCTGGCCGTAGGTGACGGTGTGATAGCTGACGCAGCCACTACCTGTGCCAGGGATTCTTAGCCTTTGTCCGGTGTAGATGTGGTTGGCATTGGCTAGATCGTTGGCTGCCATCAGGGCATAGACCGTCGTGCCATAGTTCAGCGCGATCTGGCTCAGGGTGTCACCCGGTTGCACAACATAGTAGGAATGATCATGGGCCACAGGTCGGGAACTTGTGGCTTGGGCTGGGGCAGCCAGCACAGCGACAGGCAATCCAATCAACAGGACACCTATCACCATGATAATCGAAACAAATCGAGACAAAGACCGTATTCTATAGGCTGTACTCACGGTATTTTCCTTTCGTTAGAAGATGCGCAATCAGCTTTTAATGGTGCTGGCTTAATTTTCGACCCATTCCCTTGTAATGTCAAATAAAGTTTGATTCCTTCCTTTTTTTGCCACCAATTGCCATAAGATAGAATACGTCAGGCCAGTCTTCAACTTATCAAAATAGAATAGTAAGCCAAAGAGTACCAACGATCACTGTGAGCAATGTGACTGGGAAACCGACTCGCAAGTATGTGCCAAAAGAGAGATGTACCCCTTGTCTTTGAGCGCTCTCTGCCACAATGAGATTGGCGACCGAACCAAGCAGAGTCAAATTTCCTGCCAGGGTTGTCGCCATTGCCAACACAAGCCACGCCTGCTCTGGGTGGGGCAAGCTGGGCATGAATGGCCGAAATAGGAGAACCGCGGGTACATTGGAGATCAGATTGCTGAGAATCACTGAGACGCCTGTCAGCGCAACCACGCCATTTGTGGTGATGGGTCTTGCCGCGGCAAAGAGCGCCTGCCCTACGCCGAGGGTCTCCAGTGAGCCGGTTACAATGAACAATCCAGAAAAGAAGACCAATAGAGACCAGTCCACTTCGCGGAAGACCTCTTCTGGCTGGACACGACGGGTGATCAATAGTATTGATGCTGCGGTCAAGGCAGCGAGAGGGACTGGCATTCCTGCCACAAAGGCCAAAAGCATTAGTCCGGTCGTCAGGGTTCCCTTGCGCAGCAACGGCCATTGGACTGCCGTATCACTTACTTCCTCTGCTGATCCATCCACCTGAATAAAGGCGACTCCTGTTCCAAATTCACCCGGGTAGAAGTAGGAAATTACCAAGTAAACGATTCCCATTCCCACCAGGGCTACCGGAGCCAGCGAAGCGGTGAAGGAGAGGAAGGGAATCCCCGATGCCACGCCAATGATCATGTTTTGCGGGTTGCCGGTGATGGTCGCCACTGACCCAATATTGGCTGCGGTTGCCACTGCCAGCAGATAGGGGATGGGGTCTCGGCGCAGATGGCGGCAAATCCCCAAGACCAGCGGTGTGAAAACAAGAACAATTGTGTCGTTGAGGAAGATGGCCGAAAGCACC
>JAHEML010000625.1 GCA_024643705.1 Caldilineaceae bacterium
TACCAACCATTGCACCCCGAAAGTCGCGCACCTGGCTCACAGAAACGGCTCCCTGATACCGCTTGCACTGAAAAATGACATGGAAACTGAGCAAACCGCCCAGACGCATAATCCCTTTGCCGTCAATGCCACCGTCGCCTGTTCGACCGGTGACTTCGACTTGAATAAAGCCCGATTCACGCAACATTCGTTGGGCCAGCCGCTCAAACGCGGCTGGGTTCATTTGTAAAAGCACGTCGAGCAACTGTTCGCGCCATGTAGCTTCTGCATCGTTTTCTGATACTTCTATTTCGGATGCAGTTGCCTTGCTTTCCTTCATCTGCTGCTGAACAAACCGTTTGACGGCAACTGGACTGACTTTTTGTGTTTGCCGCCCAGTGGGGGTCAATGCCCAGACTCCGCGACTGGAGTTTTCAAGCAATCCGTACTTTTTCAGGTACGTCCGTGACCAAGCCAAACGATACTCTATTTCGGTTTGTCCGCCGCGCTCCGGGTTGTGCAATTGATCAAGTTGTTCATCAGACAGATCAACCAGTTGGACAATTTTTGTGTAGATTTCTTCGATCGTTCCAGACCCACCCAACGCATGCAATGCTTGAATTGTCGGGTTCATCAATTGATCAAATGTTGAAATTTTTGCCATTTGTCACCTCAACTTCTTGACTCGCCACTCCACACGCTCAAATTGCGCTCGATGCGTGGCCCGGCGGGATACTCTCCCGGCTCGAACGCCTTGCCGGTGAGCATCTCGTAGGTGCGGATGTAGCGTTCGGCGGCCTGGACGGCCAGCGCTTCTGGCATGGGAAATGGCTCGCCCTCGCCCCGGTAGCCGTGGGCTGCGTAATAAAGCCGGATGAACTCCTTATCGAAATTCTCCGGCTCTTTACCCTCAGTATTTTCCGTGCCCCCTGCGGTCAGCTTCTCATAACTCTCTGCTGTCCAGAAGCGGCTAGAATCGGGTGTGTGCATTTCGTCGATCAGCACCAACTCCCCGTCGTCGGTCAGGCCAAACTCGTATTTCGTGTCCACCAGAATCAATCCGCCGCGCCGGGCAATTGCCTGCCCTCGCTGAAAGACGGCAATGGCCGCTTCGCTGACCTGCGCCCACAGGTGCGCGGGAACCAACCCACGGTCCACGATTTCGGCGCTGGTGATGCGCTCGTCGTGGCCGCCATCCTGGGCTTTGGTCGTTGGTGTGATAATCGGTTCCGGCAGGGCATCGTTTTTGCGCAACCCGTCGGGAAAGTCCATCCCGTAGATGTTCCGTTCGCCCTGGCTATAGCGATACCAGAGTGCGGTGGATGTGACGCCGGTGATGTAGCCGCGCACGACCACTTCCACGGGCAGGGGGCGGCATCTGCGCCCGATGGTCACATTTGGGTCGGGCGAATCGACAAAGTGGCTGCCAATAATGTCAGCGACCTGTTCAAACCAAAATGCGGCCAGTTGGTTGAGCACCTGGCCTTTGTAGGGAACCAATCCCAGAATGCGGTCGAAAGCGGAAAGCCTGTCCGTGGTGATCAGCACCAGCCGGTCGTTCTGTTCGTAGATGTCCCGCACTTTCCCGCTGCGTTTTGGGCCAAGAAAGGGCAAATCCACGCCGTCAAATGGGTGGGCAAGAGCGTGTGCTATCGAAGAATTAGCCATTGATCAGTGCCTCGAAGAGGGCAAGCCCCAGCTTATTTTTCTGTCGCAACGGATTCTGAATCGACGCAACGTGATCTTCCGGGTGGGGCATCAGCCCAACCACATTGCCCGCCAGGTTGCAGATGCCCGCAATATCGGCCACGCTGCCGTTGGGGTTAAGCGGATAGCGTCCGCCCGCGGGATTGCCTTCGGCGTCCACATAGCGGAAGGCGACTAGCCCCGCATCTTCCAACTGGGTCACCGTCGCCTCGTCTGCTGCCTGAAAATTACCCTCGCCGTTGGCAACTGGGCAGAAAATCGGCTCCTGGATGGCAGAGAGAAAGCTGGCCGCGGCGTTGCTGTTGATCGACAAATGCACCCAGCGGCACTCAAAATGGCCGGAGGCGTTGCGGGTTAAGGTCACGTTGCGGGTTGCGGATTGCGAATTGCGAATTGCGAATTGCGGGTTGGGTTGGTCGTCTGTCGTCTGTCGTCTGTCGTCCTTCATATCCTCCCCAGGCAGAAGTCCCACCTTGACGAGGGTTTGGAAACCGTTGCAAATGCCCAGCACCCGCTTACCGCTGGCGACAAATTCGTGCAATTGGTCATCGAAAAAGACGTGCATATCCAGGGCCAGACGCGTGCCAGCCCCCAGCGCATCGCCGTAGGAGAACCCCCCGGGCAGGATCAGGCTGTCGTAGTCGGCAAAGCGCCGCTCTCCAGCGCGCAGTTGGTTGATGTGAACAATCTCCGGCGCGCCCCCGGCCAGTTCACAGGCCCGGGCTGCTTCGCCGTCCCGGTTGGTGCCGGATGCGTGAAGAATTAGGATTTTGGATTTCACAGTTCGGTGCCCTTCCACGCTGTCACCATCTTCTCTACAGTCATATCAATCATCCGATCGCCCTCTAATTCTACCACCAAACGCGCCTCTTGGGTGACAGCCCCAATTTCGGTCAGCGGCAAACCAGCAAAGAGTTCTTTCAGCGCGGATGCGTCCTCCGGGCGCGCCTCCACCAGCAGCCTGCCGTTGCTCTCGCTGAATAGAGACACAGCCGCCAAACTATCTCCAATCTCCCAATCTCTTACTCTCTCAATCTCAATTTCTGCTCCCAGCCTTCCTCCAATGCACATCTCGGCCACAGACACAGCCAACCCGCCTTCGCTCAGATCGTGGCAGCTCTGCACCAGGCCAGCCTGAATCGCGTTGTGCAGAGCAGTGTAGCGGGCTAACGGTTCGGCGGGCAGCGTGGGTGGGTCGCCGCTGTCGATCCCCAGCAGGGCAAAGAGCAACGATCCGCCCAACTCTGCCGCAGTTTCACCGATAAGATAGAGCCGATTGCCCGCCGCCTTGAGATTGCTGGTGCAGGTGCGCTGGATATCCGGCACAATGCCAATGGCCGAGATGAGCAGTGTGCCGGGGATCGGCTCGCCGTTGAATTCATTGTAAAGGCTGTCTTTGCCAGAGATGAAGGGCGCATTGTAGGCCAGCGCGCCGTCGTAGCAGCCCTGGGCAGCGCGCACAAGTGTGCCCAGCCGATCGCTCAATTTGGGATTGCCCCAGCAGAAATTGTCCAGCAGAGCG
>JAHEML010000626.1 GCA_024643705.1 Caldilineaceae bacterium
AGGTATGATACATCCGGGTAATAGCCATTTCTATCCTCCTTCTCTGGTTGGTGTTGTGACTTACCAAATTAGCAGATGACTTGGCTATTACCTATTCCTTTTCAAACTGTACGGTGGCTAGTAGCGCGTTTGCTGAGCCGACTGTTGCGAAATTGTCGTGTTGAACTATTACTGTGCCAGATATCCTCCATCCACCGCCATTGCGTGCCCTGTGACAAACGATGCGGCATCTGAACACAACCAAACGACCGATTCAGCGACTTCCTCTGGCGTTCCCAAACGACCGATCGGATGGAGCGCAACTATCGTCGCTTTAGCGTCAGAGTCATCAATGTACGGGTTGAGCAATGGCGTATCGATAAATCCGGGACAGACTGCGTTCACACGAATACCCTTTTGCGCATACGATAAAGCTGCTGATTTGGTTAAGCCAACCACGCCATGCTTGCTGGCTGTATAAGCGGCAATGGTTGCGCCCGCTATTCCAAGTACAGATGAAGAATTGACAATCGCACCACCCCCTTGCTTCAGCATCTGTTGAATTTCATACTTCATGCACAACCAGACTCCAGTCAGGTTGATGCCAATTACTTTGTTCCATACTTCTTCTGGTAACTCAGCGGCTGATGAATCGGCTGGATCAACAATTCCAGCATTGTTGAATGCGCAGTCAAGCCGACCGTATGTATCAATTACAGTATTTATCATGGATTTTACATCTGAGGTTCGAGCTACATCTGCTTCTACGAAGATTGCCTCGCCATTGATATCATTAATCATGGCGACAGTTGCAAGGCCATTTTGGATGTCTTTGTCGGCTACGACTACCTTTGCGCCATCCCTGGCAAAGGCCAATGCCGTAGCTTTACCTATTCCCGATCCACCACCTGTTATGAGAGCGATCTTGTTCTCCGATTGTTCCGCCATGTTTCAACCTTTCTACATTGCCCTACTGTTTGTCATCAATGTAAAGCGTCATATGTTGTTCTCGATTTGCGCATGCCTCATTTTCGTCATCAGCCGGCCAGCGCCCAAAATAGACCGCTTGATACAACCTCAATGACAGCCTTGCGATAGCCAACCCAGCCTCTTCAAGTCGGCTTGATTTTGTTTGCTAGGTCATGCCTTCGTCATAAGATATTGATGTTACATATACCCGATTTCTCGCAAGAATTAAGCAAGCTCCAATAGCAGTGTAGTCAACTCATCTGGCATATCTCTTTCAGGGAAGTGGTCAGTTGGCAATTCACGATAATGCCAACCTGCGTCTCTTGCTCGTTGTGCCATTTGATATAACATCTTGGTAAAAATAGAGTCTTCTGATTTCTCAGTGCAGCAGATATACGTACGAGGTAAAGCTGTCGATGCTGGATTCTTGACGTCAATCTTATTATAGAAAGTCTTAACTGGGTGGTCTGTTGAACGCGCTTCAACCTCTTTAAAGGCTGGAAGTAGCCACCCATCGCCGTGAGATTGCACTATTTCGTCTAGTTGGGCCATAACTTGCACACCGCACAAATCAGCAAAAGATTCACCATCTTGAGGAACGACAGCATCCATATAAACCAGATGGCTAATTCGTTCAGGTATGGCTTCAGCAACCGCCGTAATAACCATCCCGCTGTAGCTTATGCCCACCAAAATGACGTCGTTGAGTTCCTCAAATTGGAACACATTAAGCACGTCTCGAATGTGGGTCTCTAACCCAATCTCACGGGTCAGCAAATGAGACCTCTCTCCCAGACCAGTATAGGTTGGCGTAAATATCTCGTGACCTGCCTTTCTGATACGTCGCGCCACTTTCCTTGTCATCCAACTACCGGCTGTTGCTCCGTGTAAAACTACGTAAGTTGCCATTCCAGCTTTTCTCCTTTCGTATATTTAGGGTATCTTGTACTGGTTCGCCAACAAAACAACTGTAGCATAGAGCGACTTCGACGGCAACAGCCACGCGAAATCCGCTCCATTCCTTCTCGTCACCACCTGTCACCCTCCTAAAAATCGACTTCCTTGCCCGCAAACGCGTACAAAAAGAGTTTCTCCAACTCATCCCCCGCCGGCATACGGGGCGCGGCCAAAATCGAGCTGTCGGTCAGGGCATGGGCGCACAGGGTCTCCAACCCATCTTCCAACTGGGTGGCGCTGATGCCCAACTCAACAATGGATGTAGGCTGACCTACCTGCCGCTCCAAGCCGCGCACGGCTTCGATGAGATGATGTTCAACACTGGAATCCTCGTCACCCTCGTTCAGGCGCAGATGGCGGGCGATCTCCCCGTAGCGGCTGTTGCCCCCGTTGACCGTGTATTCCATCACATAGGGCAAAAAGAGGGCAACCGCCCGTCCGTGGGGAATATTGAAATAGCCGCCGAAGCTGTGGCCCAGGGCATGGGCCAGCCCTACAAAAGCATTGCCAAAGGCCAGCCCAGCCAAGGTTGCCGCGTTCGCCATCTTCTCTCTGGCTTGGCTGTCGGTTTGGCCCGCGCCATAGGCTCTGGGCAGATAGCCAAAGACAAGCTCCGCGGCCTTCAGTGCCAAGGCGTCGCTGTAGTCGTTGTGAAAGTTGGCGGCGTAGGCTTCGATGGCGTGGGTGAGCGCGTCCAGCCCCGTGTCCGCTGTGATCCGGGGCGGCAATTGGCTGGTGAGCGAGGGGTCGATCAGCGCGAGCGTGGGGATCAGTTCCCGGTTGCCCACGGCAATTTTGCGCCGCTGTTCCGGATCACTGAGAACCACGAACATGGTGGCCTCGCTGCCTGTACCACTGGTAGTGGGGATGGCGACCATCCGGGCCTTGCTGATGTTGAGATCGTAGACCGGCGAAATCTCCTCCGGTGCCAAATCGGGCCGTTCGTAGAGTGCCCACATGCCTTTGGCCGCATCCAGGCACGAGCCACCACCCAGACCGACAATCCATTCGGGCTGAAAGGCGTTGAGCATCTCCACACCCCGGCGCACGGTCTGGATGCTGGGGTCTGGTTCCACCTGGGCAAAGAGTTGCACTTCCATGCCTGCCGCGTGCAAGTGGCGGCGGATGCGCTCGGTGAAGCCCAACCCGTCCAACACCGCGTCGGTGACGATGAATGCCCGCTTGCCCGGCAGTTGCTCCAGATGTTCGAGTGCATCTTCGCCGAAGATAATATGAGGAGAAGTGAAGAACCACATGGATTACAATTCCGAATCGACTTGTGTTGCGCACGCCACCAACTC
>JAHEML010000627.1 GCA_024643705.1 Caldilineaceae bacterium
TTTTGCGCCCGGCCACACCCTGCTGTTGGGCAACCGCAGGGTTCAGACAATCTCAGCCCAGGGCCACGCGGACGACCAGACAGTCTTTTACGACCCAGCCGACCGATTGATCTTTTGCGGGGATCAGGTGTTGCAGCGAATCACGCCCAATGTGGGCACATGGCCGACCACACCCGCTGGGCCTCTGGGGCGCTTTTTGGCAGATTTGGGTCGCCTGCGCAGCGTGGATGTGGGGTTGGCTCTGCCCGGCCACCGAGGAGAGATCACCGACTTTGGCGGACGCATCGACGAACTGCTGGCCCACCATCACAAACGGTTGGAGACCATCGAGCAAGCAATTCCGGCACAAGGGGCAACTACCCTGGAGATCACTCGGCGGGTCTTCCCCATCGACAGATTCACAACCCACGAGATCCGTTTTGCCGTGGCCGAAACCCTGGCCCACCTGGAGCATTTGTTGGTGGAGGGCGGATGTACGCGACAGGATGGGGACGGGCTGCGCTGGATACATTAAGCTGGTAGAAGACAAAGAGAAGGGGGGGATGGATGCACGCTGTGTCATCCATCCCCCCCCCATTTTTATTCAATCGTTTTATACCTACACTTCTGTCTATCGGTTCGTGAAAGGGAGGTAGACAGGGTTGGAAAATGCGACCATACGGCTGGTTGAGCTAATTGCGAAAGTGCTTTCGGCAAAGCGGAAGACGCACGGGGTGGATTGTACAAAGTTGAGGTTGTTGTTGGCTGCGTCCAACGCATTCTTCAACTTTTCCTGATATGCACGGGACAGATGGCCCGCCGGGGTTAAACCATTCACACCGAGTTCGGCGTTGGCCTCGGCCATGACACTGCTGACACTGGCAAAACCGAGTGCATTAGCGCTGTTTGTGCCCGGCGCATAGATCAAAGAGCCGCCAGCAACCTTGCCATTCAACACATTCAATTCCATCGCTGCCAACTGGGCCGAGAGCATATTGGCCATATTCGTGGCAGTTGCCCCCAGCAGCCAGGTACGGAATGCAGCGTAACTGGCCGGATCGAAGGCACTACCATTCGCATTGCGCAGATTCAGGCCGACCATCAAAGCCAGATCATCTGCCTCAAACAATTTTGCCCCATTCTTGTTTGACCAGAAGCCAAGGGTCAAGCCACCCCCCGCGCCTAGGCACAGATTACCAAACTCAACAGTCTTTGTCTCGCTTGAATTGATAGTTACCACAACTGGATTCGTCGTAGTGGCTATCCAATTTGTTTCTACGGGGGACGATTCTGTCACCGTATACTTATCGGGGTCTAAGACAATGAACACAGGTGTGTATCGAATAAAGTCGATACCATCCTGAATGCGGACTTGCCATCCGGTAATCAGCTGCTCGTTATCATTGACACCGTTGGCATTTGCATCGTAAAACTTGTTTACAATTAGGTTGGCGGGTTGTGGCGGGTTATCTTCCAATCGAACTTTGAAGTTATCGGTCTTTTTCTCAGCAAAGTCGCTGGTGGGGCTTACCCAGACTTTGTATTCACCGCCGTTGTTACTGGTGGTGTCGTAGCCTGCCGAGGCATAGGCGCTACTCGCTGTTTTCACTATCGTCTCTAATTGATAGCACGTAGCGAACTTCCCATTTGCATTCACATGTGCAGTCGCACCCACGCTCATACCCAAAATTGTACCGTTCGGTTCCGTGACCTTGACGTAATAATCGCCCTCGGGCAATCCAGAGCCGCCACCGGCTGGACCACCGTCCAGGTAGACATCACCTTTGCTGTAAAAGATATTTACATTTACCCCGCTACATGTGCCATCTGTGGTATAGATCGCCCCTTGCAGAGCGGCAAAGGCCACTGACACTGCCGAGATCGCCAAACAGACCACCAGGAAAGCCACCAGTACAACACGCGAGAATCCTCTATTCTTAACCATTCCAGACCCCTTTTACATAAAAGAAAGAATTAAGAGACTCCGAGTTGGATAATTTCGTCCGGTTTTCGCCAATTTGAAGCAGTATTCTGTTCTTCTCCATCTGCTTACCCATTGGCTTCCTACCGGTGCCGGATCGGCAACAACGCCGACGCTGCGATGGAGCGAAAGGAGTGACTTGTGGATATGTTGTGAGTCTGGGTCATTACAGTGGCTTACGACGGGTAGATACAAACATGTATTACCTGTCGTAAGTTGCAACTATGCTGTTTTGTGGGTGATGTTGTGGGTGATGTTGTAACAGTGCCATAGTACTACCCCTACTTATGAAAGGATTGTACCTTATCAAAGAGCGGGGAATCTTTAAAAAAGTCTTAGTATTTCCCAAGAATTTGCTTAGGATTGATGGAACTGGGCGCTGCATCTGGACATCAGACGATCCTTCGGTTTCGTGTTGTCGCCAGTAGGTTCCTCGGCCTTCGGCCCCTTCTACGCGCAATAGTTGCTTGCCTGCCTGGGTGAATGTACGGAGGAGGACCATTCGTGTCACCAATCGGCGTGTCCAAAATCAGCAACAGGGCAGCAATAAACACCCCCACAAATCCTATACCGAGTGCGCCGAACAGAACCAGGGTGAGAGTGATAGGTAGGCTGTTCTGGACGATCAGGTCCAGACTAGCAGGCAGAAAACCGTTGACACCCGGATTAGCTGTCGGCCCAGAGAGGGAGGATGAACCTGCCATTGCTGCAGGTGCCACCCCTTTGGACGGAGTTGTGTTGGACACACCACTCTCGTGCTCCTGGATCGCCAACAGCGGGGCATTCGGCGATGGGGCGGTGGGCAACTGCGTCTCCACCGTCGGGGAAGTGGGCGGGGTCGGGGTGACAGTCTCAGGTACGCGCTCCGGAGTGCCGAGCTTTGTGGCAGTAGTATCCAAACCCAGAGGCTCTGCAGAAGGCGACGGTGATAGCGCCGGTTCCACGCTTTGCGCAGGCTCTGATTGAGAGGGAACAAATTCGGTGGGAAGAGGGCTGGCAAGCGCCAGAGTAGGCAAAGATTGCGCAGTAGTCGCGCTCGCGCTCGGCTCGACAGAAGGCATGGCGACTGGGGTATCTGCTTTTGGCACAGACATGGCAGTCGGTAGAACGGGCGTGGCAGTCGGCAAAATGGTCGTGGCAGTTGGCGCGACGGATGTAACGGTCGGCTGGACAGGCGTGGAGGTAGCCTGAACGGATGTCGGCGTAGAGGTAGCGGTGGACGTAGCGGTGGGCGTAGCGGTG
>JAHEML010000628.1 GCA_024643705.1 Caldilineaceae bacterium
AGCGAATCCCCCGCGGCCCGGGGCGGAGCACGCTCGGTGGGCTTTCACAACCCAGCCCAACCTCCCATTCCCGGTGGCATGGTCTGGAATATGATCTACGATGTAGACCGTTTCAACGCGGCAGACCCGGCGGATGTGCTGCCGCCTGTTTCGTCCGCGGAAGTGTGGCAACGGCTGGATGATTTTCTGGCCGAGATGCTGCCTGTGGCGGAAGAAGCAGGGGTGACTTTGGCCTTTCATCCGGATGATCCACCCCTGCCAAGCCTACGGGGCGCGGGACGGCTGGTCTACCACGGGGATCACTTCCAGCAGGTGCTGGATTTGCGCCCCAGCCCGGCCAGTGCGATTGAGTTTTGCGTGGGGACAATCAGCGAGATGCCGGGGACTGATGTCTATGAAACGGTCGAGCGTTACAGCGCGGCGGGCAAGATCGCCTATGTTCATTTGCGCAATGTGCGGGGCAAAGCGCCCGACTACCGGGAGATGTTCATCGACGATGGAGATACGGACATGCTGCGGGTGTTGCGCATTTTACAACGCAACGGCTTCGACGGGGTGCTGATCCCGGATCACACGCCCCTGTTGGAATGCGGCGCACCCTGGCACGCCAGCATGGCCCACGCACTGGGTTGGATGCGGGCAGCGATGATGAGTATTGGGTAATGCGTGCTGCGTGGGTTGCGGATTGGTAGGGCGGATGGGATGAGTCGGTGAAGCGAGAAACGTGAAACGTGAGATCACACGAAATTTCTCACGTTTCACGTTTCTTTCGTTTACCGGTCAATCGTGGCTATTCACCCAATAGCACTCCTTACGCAATACGCAATCCATCATCTGTCCAACCGCACCTCGCTCCCTGTCTCCGCGCTCTTCAGTAACCCTTCCATCATACGTTGCACCTGCCAGCCGTGGCGCAGGGGCGCGGCGCAGGGTGTGCCATCCAAAATGCTGTCGATGAAGTGAGCGGCCACATTGTCCCAGGCCAGTTGGTTGGCATTTTCAGGGACAGCAATCGTGGCATTCTCCTCTAATTCCCCGTTCATACGATAGACTGTCAACGGACGCAGAAGTGCGCCTGCCTCTGTGCCGAAGAGTTCGATGTTGACATCGCCGGGCTGGTGGCTGGCCCAAAAACTCTCTACTTGCAGCCCCGCGCCGTTGGCAAAACGGATAAAACCGCCGCCATAATCGTCTGCCGCAAACTTGCTGTAATAGTCGGGTGCGGGGGGTGTGCCTTTGCCAAAGTAGCCCTTGCCCAATGGCCCGAATTTGGCTCCGGCCACACCGGTCACGCTGACAGGTTCGGGCATTCCCAGCAGCCACCAGGCCGAATCCAGCACATGCACGCCCATATCCCGAAACGCGCCGCCCCCCTTCAAGATAAAGCCCGGACTCCAGGCGGGGATGCCCTGGCGGCGAATACTGCGGGCGCGGGCATAGTAGAGTTCGCCAAACTCGCCCGCCTGGCTCATGCGCCCCAACTGTTGCACACCCACGCTGAAACGGGTGGAGAGGGACATCATATTCACCAGCCCGGTTGATTCGGCCAGTTCCACCAACTGCTTGGCTGGTTCTTCCCCATCGGCCAATGGTTTGGTGACGAGGACGTGCTTGTCATTGCGCAGGGCTTCCATTGCCACCGGCACATGGAACTGGTTGGGTGTACCCACAAAAACAGCGTCGATCTCACTGCTGCGGCACATCTCTTTGTAGTCGGTGAAAAACTGGACTGGCTCGGGCAGGTCTGCGGCAAACTCAACCATGCGCTCTTCCAACAGATCGCAAAGGGCGACGACACGTCCTCGCTGATTACGGCTGATAGCCAACGCATTTGCCTTTCCGATTCCCATCCCAACAATTGCTACACGCAGTTCTGGCATGGCGCTTCTCCTATGGTGGTTCCAATTTCATGCGTTTGACGAATAATAGCGATCAATTTATACTGTGCTGCGAGTACTATACTACAATCCCCCTTTTCGTACACGTATACTTTTCTTAGATTCCTGCCGCTTTCTTTGGGCAAATCCAACGCTAACAACGAAAATTTGGCCGAAACAATATGCCAGCCAGCAACCATAACTGCGTATCTCTTGCGCAGCGGCTCTCTGTTCTGCGACAAAATTCCGCCAAATTTCCTATTCAATTCGTTGTATCTACTTCTTTGATCCAACTCAAAACCCAAAACAGGAGGTGAGAAGCCACATTTGAGCCGGTAGCAATGAGGTTTACGTATGTTCAGGCCCGCCGGATAACCAAGCGGCGGGTATAAGGGATAGGGTATGTTCCTTATTCCGGCACCACAACCAATGGAGGAAACAGATGAATCGTAAATGGATAGTCTTGCTGGCTCTGCTTTTGACACTGGCGCTCGCAGCCTGTGGAGCGCCAGCAGCCGAAGAAGCACCGGCAGCCGCAGAAGCACCAGCAGCCGCCGAGGCACCGGCAGCCGCAGAAGCACCAGCAGCCGCCGAGGGCGACACCCATGAAGCCCCCATGCTGCATGAAATGGTCATGGCGGGCACACTTCCCCCCCTGGAAGAACGCATCCCCGCCGAACCACTGGTCATCGAACCCTACAGCGAAATCGGTCAATATGGCGGAACGTGGCATCGCTTCGATACATCGAAGGATGGTGGCCACCTCTCCATGGCCATGTACAGCTACTCGCCTGTGCATTGGGTGCAGGACGGCCTGGACAAGAAACCTGGTCTGGCCAAAGGCTGGGATTTCAACGACGACAAGACAGAATACAACCTCTACCTGCGCGAAGGTACACGCTGGTCAGATGGTGAGCCTTTCACTTCTGCTGACTTTATGTTCTGGTGGGAAGATATGGTACTGAACCCGGACCATTCGGACGTTCCCCCAGACTATCTGATTTCCGGCGGCGAAGTAGCCACCATCACCGCCCCGGACGATTACACCATCAACTTCAAATTTGCCGCCTCGTCCCCTCTCTTCTTGGACCGGCTGGCGATGTGGCCAAATGGTGTGACCCCCGCCGGCGAACGACTCTTTGTGCCCAAGCACTACATGGAGCAGTTCCACCCCAAATACAACACTGCCGTAACCACCTACGAAGATTTCGACAAGTCGGTGGACTGGCGCTCGAATCCTGAGATTCCGGTGATGCTGCCCTGGATGCCCGTCTCCTACGAGCCAGGCACCCGGATGGTGATGGAGCGCAACCCCTACTACT
>JAHEML010000629.1 GCA_024643705.1 Caldilineaceae bacterium
GGCGCTGGCAGTGTACCGAGAATGTACTCGTCCACTACGACGACCCCCTGGTGGCCGTGGACATGCCCATGCGCCTGGCCGACAGCAGTATGGACTGGCTGGGCGGTGAACTGCCCCAGCGCTACTACCACGCCAGCCCCAAGGAGGGACTGCCCAAGACCTTCTACCTTTGGCGGGGGGAGGCGATGAGTGTGCAGACCGGTCTCTTCGACTACAAGGCCCAGGACCCCGGCGTACATGGGGGGCGGATTCTGGTCACCACCAAGGGCACCCCCCTCAATCCGCCCCAGCAGATTTCACAGCCCTACTCGGTCAAGGTGCATTTGTTGGATACCACGTTAGACAAGTAGGGAGGGGAGCGGTCAGGTATCAGCAGTCAGCCTTCAGCGATTAGCAATTGGGCCTATAGCTGCTGGCCGCTAGCCACTAGCCAACGGCAAACAGTCGGATTCCTTCGGTCGTTTGCCTGCTGCTCGTAGCCCGTCGCTCGCTGCTTTTCCAACCGCCAATCGCCGTTCGCTAACCGCTGAAAGCCAGCGCCCCGCGAGGAGAAATGACCGTGACCGACTTCACATCCTTCGTCCAAAACCTGCTTCTTTACACGACCAATGGCACGCTGGCGCTCCTTTACCTCGCCTGGGAACACGCCACTGCCCTGGCGACCCTCGCCTGCTTCCTCTGGTTTCTGAGCGGTGCGCCGGAGGGACAACGGGCCTGGATGGCCGGGGCTGGGGGACTGGCCGTGGTCGCTGCCCTCTTTGCCCCTGCCCCTGTGCCGGTTCTCCTGGCGGGAATGACTGGAATGGGTGCGGGCGCAGTGGCTCTGGACCGCTTCCAGCCCGATAGCCTGCGCTGGCGGGTGGTGGGGATTCTCGCCCTCTACGCAGCCGGTGCGCTGGGTTATCTGGGCTACAGCCGCTACCTGGAAGGGGTGGATGCCGCGGCCTGGGCCGAAGCCATCGGCGGGCAAGAGCAGGCCCAGAGTACTCTCGCTCAGGGCAGAGCCTTTCTCAATACTCTCGCCACCTGGGGTCTCTGGCTGATTCTCCCTCTGGGTTATCTGAGTCTGCTGGCCCAAGGACTGCTGGCCCATCCGCCGTTGGGGGAACGGCCCAGCCAGACGATTGCACGGGTGCGCACCAGAGGAAGGTAATAGAGGGCGGAGGGCAGATGGGCAGGCAAATTACTACCCAGTCCGCCGTCTGGCCGTCTGGATCGGTTCGGGATGACACGACAAAGGGAATGAAGGAGGAACAAGATGCTCGTCAAGGATTTATTGGTAACCGATGTGCCTGTATAGGTTGAAGCGGTAGTCATCTCGCCGGGCCTTTTCTCTTTCAGAGTCTTCAATCGTCGATTGACGAACGGCTATCCCCAACCTATACTACGGCTATGAAGACTCTGCGTGCACAATTTCTCGGCGGTTTCCGCCTACAGCTGGATCAGACGCCTCTGAACGGGCTGGATCAACCGCGCTTCCAGAAGCTGCTCGCCTTTCTCCTCCTCCACCGCAGCACACCGCTCAGCCGCCAGCGAATTGCCTTTCACTTTTGGCCCGATTCTTCCGACGCCCAGGCCCGCACCAATCTGCGCAATGTTTTCTATCGGTTGCGTCAGGCCTGGCCAGAGATAGGCCAATGGGTGGCGATCAGCGGCTCGGAAGTACACTGGCTGGTTGAGGACGCCATTGAACTGGATGTGGAGCAATTTGAGCAGGCGTTGGATGCTGTCGGCGAGACAGACAGTCGAGACAGGCGAGAGGCACTGCTGCGCCAGGCCATCGAACTTTACAACGGCGATCTTCTCCCCGACATCTACGACGACTGGGCGTTACAAGCGCGGGAGCGCCTGCGCAATCTGTATACCCAGGCATTGGAGCAAATGGCCCAATTGTTGGAGGAGGACCGACGCTATCCGGCCGCGATTGAATGCTGCCAGCAACTACTACACCACGAACCCCTGCAAGAGAACGTCTATCGCGATCTGATGCGTCTATACGCAGCCAGCAAAGACCGGGCCGCAGCCCTGCGCGTCTATCATAGCTGCGCCACCACATTGGAACGGGAATTGGGGATGGAGCCTTCTTCCCAGACCCGGCAAGCCTACGAACGGCTGTTGAATTTCGACGCTGGCACCCATCAGGAAGCACCCGTAACCTACGCCCTGCCGCTGGTTGGGCGACAGCGGGAATCCCGGCAGATGTACGCTCTATGGCAGGAAGTCATCCGGGGACAGAGCCGACTGCTTCTGATCAGCGGCGAAGCCGGTATCGGCAAGACCCGACTGGCCGAGGATTTGGTGGAGCGGGTGCGTCGCCAGGGCCATGCCACAGCTGCCGCCCGCGCCTATGCCGCTGAAGGCGGGCTGGCCTATGCGCCTGTGGCCGACTGGCTGCGCAGCCCGGCCCTGCACAGCACATTGGCGCGGATGGATGACATCTGGCTGGTGGAGTGCGCACGCCTGTGGCCGGAAATTCTCCAGCGCAGACCCGATCTGCCCCCGCCTGGACCCTTACAGGAAGAGTGGCAGCGCCAACGCTTTTTCGAGGGTCTGGCGCGCCTCTTCGCGGCTGCGCCCCAGCCTCATCTGCTCCTGCTGGACGATCTGCAGTGGGCTGATCCGGCCACGCTGGAATGGCTGCATTTTCTGCTGCGTTCGTCGCTTCCCCTGCGCGTGCTCGTCGTGGGAACGGTTCGCAAGGAAGCGCTGGATGCGGACCATCCGCTGGTACAGTTGACCCAGCACTTGCGGGTGGACGGCCGTCTGCGCGAAGTTGCGCTGGGGTTGCTTAGAGCGGGGGATACGGCTCGCCTGGCGGAACACGCCGCGGGGAAGTCTCTTTCTACCGATGCACAGACCCAGCTTTTTCAGATGAGCGAAGGACACCCCCTCTATCTGGTGGAAACCGTGCGGGCAAAAGAAGGGAACTGGGGACTGGATATTGACGCTGGCGACACAACACCAGTACCCAATATCCAATCCTCGATACCCGCTCTGCCGCCCAAAATCCAGGCGGTGATCGGGGCGAGGCTAGCCCAACTTTCTCCATCTGCCCGCCAACTGGCCGGGTTGGCCGCTGTGGTGGGGCGGGCATTCACCTTCCGGATTCTGGCCGGGGCCAGCGACCGAAGCGACGACGAACTGGTGCAGGCACTGGACGAACTTTGGCAGCGGGGAATCGTGGCTGAACAGGGA
>JAHEML010000630.1 GCA_024643705.1 Caldilineaceae bacterium
TTACTCATCACAGACCCACTGAGCACAGTGAATGCTGTGTTGCAGAGCAGCCGCCTGACAGGTGTGGTGAACGGGGTTGCCGGTGGCGACCCGGTGATGGGCTTTATTCCACAAGGTTCGCTGGTGGGTGTCGGCGAGGTTGTGCTTTCGTCGGGGCTGGGGGGCAACTTTCCCAAAGGCATCCCTATCGGCCAGGTTACCGAAGTTCGCCAACGGGATTTCGAGGTCTTTCAGGAAGCGACTGTCAGGCCGATTGTCGATTTTGGCCGCTTGGAAACCGTGTTGATCGTCACCAATTTTGATCCCCTGGAGTTTCTCCCCGTTCTGGATGCTCCGACAGAGGATTTGGCAAATCCCACCACCCCATGAATCGTACATCGCTCTATTTCTTAATGATACCCATTTTGGGTATTTTGGCTATCGCCCATTCGATTGTGGTGCCACGGTTGGCTATCGCTCATGTGCGCCCCGACGTGATGGTGATCCTGGTGGTGGTGTGGGCCTTGCTTTATGGTGGCCCTGGAGCGCTGTTGATTGGTTTTGTGGCTGGGTTGTGGATGGATGTGCTCAGCGGCGGGCCGATGGGTGGCTCCAGTCTGGCATTGATGGGCGTCGCTTTGGTCACCGGAGTGAGCCATCGTCGATTTTTTCGTAGCCATCCCCTGGTGCCAATTGTGAGCATTCTGGTGGGAACCCTGGTCTACTCCTATCTCTATCTGGGTATTCTGGCCCTGGTGGATCACCGACTGCCCTTTTGGGAAACGACCCAACGCTTGATTTTGCCCGCTCTGTTGTACAATGGAGCTATCATGCTTCTCCTGTCGCCTGTGCTCAACCGTCTGCCAGATTCGCTGGAGGTTGGTTAGCCCATGTTTGAACGCTCCGAACGAACAGCCGTTTTGGCAACAGTGTTTGTGCGTCTGGGGCTTGTTTGCGCCTTTTTTCTGCTGATTGGTCGACTCTATCAGTTACAAATTCTTGATGGATCGATCTATCAGTCGCAGGCCGACGACAATCGATTTCGCTTTATCGAAGTCGCTGCTCCCCGTGGCGTTATTTATGACCGCAACGGGGAAATTTTGGCCCGAAATCGACCCAGTTTTGTGATTGCCGTTGTGCCTGCTGAGCTACCCGATGACATCATCGGGACCGAAATCGATGAGCAGGAACTTGCCATCGAGCGCTTATTGCGGGTATTGAAGGCGGACAGCGATCCAGAAGTTGCCTTGAACTTGGCCGAGGTGATGTTTTTGCGCTTGGGCCGTGCAGATTTTGCCACAGTAGTCACCCAGGCTGGGGTCCAATTGGGGTATCGGCTTGTCAATCTGCAATTTGTAGAAAAAGATGGCGACACGGAACGATTGGTCGAATCACCTACGATCATCCCCGATCTTTCGCAACAACTGCCGTTAGAAGGATTGGTGGCATTGGTCTATCGTGCGGTGGAGTTGGGTGCCCAGGGGAGCTCCTTCGAAGGCATTCCCTTGCTCGAACTGGTCAACCGAGAGCGGGCGTTTAACGTGGCCGAAGAGACATACCAGCTCCGCGGGGTGAAGGTGCAGCAGATTCCTGTGCGGGATTATGTGTACAAAGAGCTGGTGAGCCATACATTAGGGTTTATGGGGCCGATTCCCGCGTTGGCATCGGAGATTTACGAGTCCGAGGGGTACCGGGACCCCAACGAACAGGTTGGGCTAAATGGCCTGGAATATACCTACCAGGATGAGTTGCGAGGCAGACCAGGGCAAAAATATATCGAAGTAGATATTCTTGGCCGAGAAATACGCACGGTGGGCAAGGTAGTCGAACCTGTACCTGGCCTTAATCTACGGCTGAGCATCGATATCCAGCTTCAGCAGGTTATGTATCAATCTTTGTCTGCCATGGCCGATAAGGTCGGTTCGCCCAATGCGGTTGCCATTGCCATGAATCCAAAGACCGGCGCAATTATGGGATTGGTCAGCTTGCCCAGTTTCGACAATAATATCTTTTCGGAAGGGATCGGGCCGGAGTATCTCGCCCTGGAGGCGGATGAACGCAAACCATTGATCAACTATGCAATTGGCGGTCTCTATCCACCTGGTTCTACCTTCAAGGTCGTGTCGGCCACGGCAGCCCTGGCAGAAGGTGTGATTGATCCCACCAGTGTCATTGTGGATAATGGGCCGATCTATCTGCGCAACCGCTATTTCCCCAACGATCTAAGTCAGGCCCAGAAATTTGTGAGTTGGAACCATAAACTCGGTATCAATCATGGGCGGATGACAGTCGTGGAAGCAATTGCTCTTTCCAACGACATCTTCTTTTATTGGGTGGGTGGTGGCTTTCCTAACTCTCTGGAAGGGCTGGGCAACGAACGGCTGGCAAAATGGATGACCCTTTTTGGTTATTCCAGCCAGACAGGGATCGACCTGCCCGGTGAGGTTACCTCGTTTCCACCCGACGATCAGTGGAAACGGATCAATCTAGCCGAGTCTTGGGTAACAGGTGATAGCTACAACATGGCTATTGGTCAGGGCTATGTGCTGGGTACTCCCTTGCAAGTGTTGGTATCTGCCGCGGCTGTTGCCAATGGGGGGTATGTGATGAAGCCCCAAATTGTGCAAGAGATGATCGACGCCGAAGGTGGCCTGCAATGGGAGTACAAACCAATTATCGAGCGGGAATTGCCCGTGAGTAAGAGCTTGCTCAGCTATGTGCAAAAGGGGATGTGGGCCGCGGTCAACGCCCCGTATGGCACTGCCCCCAACAGCCAGGTTCCCAATGTTACTGTGGCGGGGAAAACCGGAACCGCCGAATTCTGTCAATGGGACCCAGCCATTGAAGATTGTGCTTTTCGGGATAAAGATGATAATTTACCCTTTCATGCTTGGTATGTTGCCTACGCTCCCTTCGAAGACCCAGAGATTGCTGTCGTGGTATTTGTCTACGATGGTGGTGAAGGCTCGTCGGTGGCTGCACCAGTAGCCCAGGAAATCCTGAACTTTTATTTTAATGGCCCCCCACCCGCTATCGAAGAGAATCCAACAGCAGCAAGCGAGTAATTCACAGTGTCAGAATCCTCTTCCCGTCCTGTCGGAACAGCCAAAGCCATCAAGCGATCACCTGCCGAACCCACGGCCAAACCGTCAATTGTGCGTATTGTGGGCACGGGTGATGGTATTGTCATGCGCATCGGTGATAAGGGAGGGCG
>JAHEML010000631.1 GCA_024643705.1 Caldilineaceae bacterium
CGTTACCCGTGAGGATCCGAATTTGCCCCTGGCCCGGTTACGCGCGCGTGGCCAATTGACCGAACTGCGCGTCACAGACTTGCGGTTTACATCCTCCGAGGCGGCTGAATTCCTGAACCAAGTCATGGGGCTGGCCCTATCAGCAGAAGACATTGCTCTACTGGAAACTCGTACCGAAGGCTGGATTGTCGGCCTGCAATTGGCGGCCCTTGCTCTGCAAGGGACAATTTCAATGCAAGGGCATAAAGACGCCAACAGCTTCATCAACTCTTTTTCCGGCAGGCATCATTTTGTGCTGGACTATCTGGTTGAAGAAGTCCTGCTACAGCAGCCCGAAAGCGTTCAGACTTTTTTGCTACAGACCTCCATCCTCGACCGTCTGTGTGGCCCCCTTTGTGATGCCGTCTGTTCCTACGGAACAGAAAACAGTGCCAAAGAAACTGCTTCCGGGCAGGAAACTCTGGAAACTATCGAACAAAATAACCTGTTTCTCGTCCCCTTGGATAACGAGCGGCGTTGGTATCGCTATCATCATCTCTTTGCTGATTTGCTGCGCCAGCGACTATACCAGAGCACCAACTCGTCTATAGGGGATGGGGCGGGGATGGGTGTGACCGAATTGCACATCCGGGCCAGCGAATGGTACGAAAACAATGGCCTGGAGATTGAAGCCTTTGAACATGCGACCGCGGCCAATGATATTGAGCGCGCCAAGCGTCTTGTTGAAGGGGATGGGGTGCCTCTGCACTTTCGTGGGGCAGGGTCTTATGTGTTGAATTGGCTGGAGGCGCTGGCTGAGACAGATTTGGATGCCAGGCCCTCGTTGTGGGTGATGTATGCTTCGACATTAATGTTTACTGGTCAGCATACGGCCGTCGAACAGAAACTACAGGCGGCTGAAACAGCGCTACAAGATGCAGAATTGGACGACAAAACTAAAGACCTGCTAGGACGTATTGCCTCCATGCGGGCTACATTGGCTGTCATTCAGGACGATGTCGAAACTATCATTGCCCAGTCGCTGCGTGCGCAGGAGTGTCTGCATCCCGACAACCTGATTTTTCGCACAACGGTTACCTGGACGTTGGGGCGTGCGCACCATCTGAAGGGAGATCGTGCGGCGGCCAGTCGGGCCTATGCCGAAATTATAGCGATTGGTGGGGATTCCATTTACACCATTGCTGCTACAATCACGCTGGCTCAAATACAAGAATCAGAGAATCAGCTATCTCTGGCGACAAGAACCTATGAAAGCGGCTTGGGGTTGGCAGGTAATCCACCGCATCCAATTGCATGCGAGGGATTTCTTGGGTTGGCCCGTATTTACTACGAGTGGAACGACCTGGATGCTGCCCAAGAGTACGGGCAACAATGTCTTCAACTGACGCAGCAGATGGAAAACGTCGATACGTTTGCATCCTATGGGGCTTTTCTGGCCCGCCTGATGCTTGCGCAAGGAGATGTGCCCGGCGCAGTCGTCGTTTTGGAGGAGTCTGAAGAGTTTGTGCATCAGCACAACTTCGAGTTTCGGATGCCTACGGTTGCTGAGGCCCAAGTGCTTACTTTGCTTCGCCAGGGCGATGTGGCGGCGGCCGCTGCGCTTGCTCAGAAGTACGAACTCCCCCTCAGCCAAGCCCGGGTATACCTGGCCCAGGGAGACCCTTCTGCCGCATTGGCGGTGTTGGAGCCTTTGCGCCAGCAGATGGATGCAAAGGGTTGGAGAGATGAACAGCTCAAGATTATGGTTCTACAGGCGGTCGCTCACTATGCGGCCTCTGCCCAAGCGGCCGCTGTCCAAGCGAATGGCGAAAAGGCAAAGGCTGTGCAACAGCTCGCTGACGCTTTGGCGCTGGCTGAACCTGAGGGCTACATTCGTATCTTTGCGGATGAAGGGTTGCCGATGGCGGCACTGTTATCTGAAGCAACGGCGCGCGGGATTCTGCCTGATTATGCGAGCAAGCTATTGGCTGTGTTTGAAGCGGAGAAGCAAGAACCTGTTTCGCCTCCTCCCCAAGCATTAGTTGATCCCCTCAGCGAGCGTGAGTTAGAAATTCTGACCCTCATCGCTACTGGGCTAAAGAACAAAGAGATTGCAGCGCGGCTTTTTATCAGCCTCAACACCGTTCTCTATCACGTCAAAAACATCTATGGCAAATTGGGCGTCAACAAACGCACCCTTGCGATTATCAAAGCTCGCGAACTAAACCTGCTGCCAGATGAATAGAACGACGCAGCCAATCTGATTCGCGACGTAAACAATGGCTCGTTTACGTCAAAATGGTGTTAATGTACGGCACGCAAGTTAAGACCATACGCGTGCCGAGCAACTTTTATCCAACGCTACAAAACCCCACCTACAGTTTTTTCCCCTCTAAACCACAGTTTTTTTACCCCGACAACCACAGTTTCCTGTGGGGATTTAGCGCGTCAATTGCTCTATCGTAGAGGCATGACGAACAAACACATCCGCTATCGTATCAAAATCAAGGGTCATTTAGATACTCGTTGGCAAGATTGGTTCGATGGATTAACCATCACCCAGAGTGATGACGGCCACACTATTCTAAGCGGCGCTATCGTAGACCAAGCGGCCCTGCATGGGGTATTTAAGAAGATTCGCAATCTGGGATTGACCATCATTTCAGTCAACCCTCAAACAAAAGGAGAATAACGACAAAACAAGAAATAGTGCCTACATTCAGCGACAAGAGATTCAACTCATATCATTCAACAGAAGGAGCTTAAAGATGAATTCACACAGAAATGCCGCTAGACTGTTTGGGATATTTTTCATCATCGCGTTTTTAGCCTATGGAACAGGGAGTGCGCTGATAGCTTCTATTACAGACACTCCGGACTTCCTTTCCAATGTCCAGGCCGACAGTACGACGATCGTTATTGGCGCTATCCTCATCGCCCTGGTTCATACGTTTGTGAATATCGGGCTGCCGGTATTGATGCTTCCAATCCTGCAACCATTCAATAAGAACTTGGCAAATGGCTATCTGAGCCTTGGAATCGCTTCGACCACTGTGGCTGTCATTGGCGCAATCTTCTTGCTGCTCCTCGTTCCCCTGGCCGATGAGTATGTGAAAGCTGGCGCCGCTGCTACAGGCTATTTTGAGACCATCGGTATTGTCCTTACAATTGGCGGGGCTTATGCTTACCAAATAGCGATGGCTATAT
>JAHEML010000029.1 GCA_024643705.1 Caldilineaceae bacterium
AGATGCACACCATGTTGGACTGGCGGTGGCTTGCCAGCCCGGACGATATTGTGGAGTTGGTGGAGCATTTCTTCATCGACAACTACCGGGGACAGTTCAGATAAAGACACGCCCGGCATTACAAGCTGGACTGTTTGCTAGACCCCATCCGCTATATCCCCAACCGTATTTGCCACAAACCGATGGCTGAGTGCTCGAAACTGGCCCCAGTGATACCAGCGGTCATCTGTCGCGGTGATCCGTTCCAGATCATCGGCCACCGCAGCCATCTCGCCAATGGAGCGCCAATCCCATCCATCCAGATGTTCGTCCGGGTCTAGCGAGATGGGTTGGGCTGTGGGCGGGGCAGAGACGAGGAAGTGCCAGGTGGCGAAAGTATGGGTGCGCTGCTCGGTTTTGTGGAACATATTGTAAGAAAGCACGCCCAAAAAGGCCTCGATCCCCACCGGATTGAGGCCTTTTCCAATCTGAAAACTGGTCTCTTCTTCGATCTCCCGCGCCAGGGTATCCAACACGGATTCGCCCTGGTGGATGCCGCCGGTGGGCAGACGCCAGGCGTGTCGGGGATAAAATGTCTTGCGGTGGAGGAGAACGGCCTCTTGGGGGTTGCCTCGGTGCAGGATATAACAGATTTCTGCCCGGCGTCTGGCACTGGTGAGCAGTTGTCCCTCTCCGGTCAGAAAAGGTGAATCGACGATCAATTCTTTGTGGATGTGGGGCGCAGGGCCAAAGCGGGCGCGCAGTGCGTCTAGTTCGTCTGTTTCGACAGAGAGAAGATAGGAAGCCATCTTGTTCCTTCGTGGTGGTAAAGGGGACCAGACCTGGCAGGTTTTGCAAACCTGCCAGGTCTTCTCACAACAGGGGCGGTCTGGTTTATCTTTATTCGGCCAATGCGAAAATCACCAGATTATCGAAGAAGAACGAGGCGGGTTCTTCTGGATCGTAGGCGTCGGCGGCAATGCCCACGCTGCCGCTGCTGTAGCTATCGTCCTCAAAAACACCCACCTGCGCCCCATTGATGTAGAGAGCGTATTCGCTCCCCTGGCCGACAACGGCCAACACATTCTCGCCCCCTTCCTCAGTCGCCACCCCGTCAGAAATCGTCCAGTCGATCAACGGCGTCACACCGTCGGCGCTGGCCTTTTCCACAATAAAGTAGCCGTCGCCGCTGACACGGAAGAGGTAAAAACTTTCCTCATCCACCACTTGAAAGATCAGCCCGTACAGATTGTCGGCGGTTCCCGTGTAGCTGGCGCTGATCTCGATGGCGAAACTCTCCGGCAGAGCCACATCCGCGTAGTAATCATAGACTGCGCCGGGGTCTGGGGCCAGGGCATAGACATAGCGATCACGTTTGGTATCGTAGAAACCTTGTCCCCATTCCTGTACAGCTTCATCCTCGTACAATCCGCTTGCTGGATCGCTAAAATCGTCGGCAAAGAGCAGATCGCCCACTTCCGGCAGTGCCGCCCCTGTCTCTCCCCGCCCCAACCCGGACAGCAGTACATCGAAGCTAAAAAAGAGAGAATCGAAGAGAGGGGCCGTGTCGTCGTAGACATCATCCTGGGCCAGGGCGAGCAGCACAAATGTGGTGCCTGCTTTGGGCGTGGCAGCCACCACCGAACCCAGCAGGGGAATGTCATCCAGGGTGGCGCTGAAGTCGATGATACGGGCATCGTATGCGCCGAGCACAAAGTCGGTGGCCTCGCCAAACTCCACATCGGCCAAATCCGATTCTGTACCCAAGCCCTCTACAGCGTCAACCAACGCCTGATCATCCGCGGCCAGGCCAGAAGCGGCATCTGGATAGCTGGACTGTAGCACAGTGACAGCACTAGTTTCGTCCGGGCTGACAAAGGAGACAATCTCCGGGTCGCTGTCGTCGATGATCCACTCTTCGGGATAGAGCAAGGCGAAAGCGAGTTCGTCGTTGACATAGGGCAGCACTCCATCTTCTGCTACGGCCTCTTCGTTGACAACAAACAACCCTTCGTACTCCTCATAGCTTTTGCCATCCAGTCCCTGGGCAATGATACCCACCACATAATTGCCGCTGGGCGCTGGTGTCTCTTCGATAAAGAATGTTGTCCCGCCAAAGGTCAATTCGCCCACCTCTCGCCGATAGGAATCGTCTTCGTTTTCGCCGGAGAGATCGATCCCCTGCTCCAGAATCGTCACCGAATCACCTGTGGCTGGGTGAATCTCCCGCGGCGCGCCCACACCATTTGTCTGCGCGCCGGTAAAACCGAAAATCTGCACCAGTTCGCCATCCCGGAAGAAAAGCTTGGCATAGCGATCCGGGCTACCATCGGCAAAATGGTAGATCGTATCTACGCTGTATGTGGGGGTTATGGCGTAACTTTCGGGTTGGAAGAGGACACGCAGAGAGACCTCGCCATCGCTGATGGCATAGACGGTCGGCTCCCAGTCGAAATCGACAACAAAGCCATCTTCCGGCCAGACAGGATAGGTGACACCACCTACTGTCTGATTTTCTTCGGCGAAGATGTAATCCCGATCCTCGATGATCAGCACATCTTCCTTGGGCAAAAAGCGGCCAATGAAAGAGTAGACGTAGCCCACCTGGTCGCCGCTGATTTCGCTTTGGATGTTGACTGGCGCGCCCGGTTCGGCCACTTCGGCAGAGAGCGCAAGCGGGCCAACCCGGATGGGCTTGATCACCGACCGACCAGGTCCACGCCCGGTGGGTTGGGCTACAAGCGCGCCGTTGAACGCCAGGAATTCTACAACTTCTTCGGGGTAGCCCCAGTCTTCTATCAGGATCGCGTAAATTTCATCTTCGGTAAATTCCTCGGCCAGCAGATCGGCAATATCCTGAAAGAGAATCTCCACATCCTCAGGTGCCATCAACTCGCCAAACTGGCTGTTCACCTGCTCCAGCAGGCTGGCTTTGGGTCGGCTAAAGCTCTGGGGAGCGCCGCCACCATTATGAAAGGCCAGAAATTCGTCCCATTGGCTTTCCTCGGCAAAACGGGCAGCCACCTGGCTGTAGCCCCAATTGTCCTGAATGGCGTACATATCGGGGACCGGGAAATAGATGGCAATGCCTGTAGACCCTGGGCGACCTTCGCCGTGGCGCTCGGCTAGGATAGCACCGTTCAGTGCAGTTGCCAGATCATCCGCAGCCGCCTCCAGGTCGGGATCATCGCTTTGGGCCAGCAAGTTGCCCAGAAAGCTGCCCAGATCGATATAGGGCGAAGGCCATTCGTCGCCGAATACGCTTTCGTAGGATTGGGCATAGCTGCGCGCCTGGGCAACCGCCTTTTGGTCGATGACAGCGAGGGAAGCTGTGAGATTGTTCAATGCGTCATTGATTGCCCCAATCTCGGCCAGGTCTACCGCGGTGAGAGTGGCATCGTGGAAAAGTTCGGCGGCCACTTGCTCCGGTTCCAGCCCGCCGGCAAAGTCAGGATCAATTGTTGGGCGCATGTCCTGATCGATATAATTGGCAACGATCACCTGGGCAAGATCAGCCCCGTCCATCTCCGGGTTTTGAGCCAGCATACCCAGAATCGCCGTGTAGGCCCAACCCACACCTGGCTCGGTCTCTTCGGATGCAACGGAATAGCGAGCGTGGGGCGCAATCGCGGTGAAGACCTCCAACTGGGCCATGAGACAGGCATCGAAACCCACAATGTCGAACTTGTCGATCCCCGTGGCAGCCCGAGCCAATTCCAGGGTCTCGTCGATCTCCATCAGCCACAGATTATCGTGGCCGAATCCCTCGCGCAGAAAGATGTCATGCGCGCCCAGCACGTCCGGGTCTGGGTCGCCAAAGCCGCCGGGCCAGCCTATGCCGTGATCTGACAATACGAGCATCGTCTTGCGCGCCGGATAGTTGGCGACCGCCCAGGTGATAAAATCCAGCAGAGTTTCGCTGTCGGCCATATTGACTTCGCCCAGGTCTTGCACCAGCTCCGAACCGATCACGTTGACATCGTCGTCTTGGGTGATGTAGAAACGTTTGGCCGAGGTAAAATCGCCCATCCCATCGAATGCGCCTTTGTAGCGATCTACCTGGGCTACGACATGCATCTGATCTGTGGAGCCGATCAGTTCGGCTTCTTGCAGATCGATGAGCATATCCAGTTCCAGGGTATTGTCGTCCGCATCCACATAAAACATGAGCAGCCACTCAGCTTCGTCGACCTGTGCGGCTTGATCATTCGGAGCGGCCAGGGCAGTACCCCCACCGTAAGAAAGAAGAAGAAATGAGCAAAATAACCCGAAGCCAACCCACAGCCAGCGGGAAAGACGATTGGGACGAACGAGATGTGCAGACATGAAATCTCTCCGATGGTTGGATGGGCTATTGTTTTTGCCAATGGGTCATCAAATGAAGGGAAGGTTTAGCGGGTATTTTTCATCATCGGGTCCAGGGCATCACGCAGGCCGTCGCCGATGAGGTAGAGAGCGAGAACGGTGAGGGTAATCAGCAGTCCAGGAGCAACCAGCAGATGCAGGGCCGAATAGTCACCGGTCACTGGATCCCGCAGAAAAAGGAAGTTGTTGGCCCGGTTGAGCATACTGCCCCAGGTGGCGGTGGGCGGCTGCACCCCAAGCCCAAGAAAACTGAGGGCCGATTCAACCAGGATCAACACGCCGATGTCGATGGCTGCGTTGACAATAATGATCGGCAGAGAATTGGGGATCACATGCTGGGCCATGATGCGTATTTTGGTTGCGCCAATCGAACGAGCCGCCAGAACAAAGTCAAGCTCGCGTACTTTGAAAACATTGCCCCGGATAAGCCGGGCCGTGCCAAACCAGCCCAAAAAGCCTAAATATAAAGTGAGTGTCCCAGGGTTTGGCTTAAAAATTGCCGTGACGATGATCAACAAATAGATGCCCGGAATCGAGACAACCGTGTTGATAAACCAGATGATGATGTCGTCGACAATGCCCCCAGAAAAGCCCGCGATGGTGCCAACACTCACACCCACAACCAGGGTGATTGCAGCCGCGAAGAAGGCAATTCCCAGGCTGACCCGCCCGCCATAGAGCAGGCGCACCAACTGGTCCCTCCCTAATTGATCCGTGCCCAACCAGTGGATCACACCATCGGATTTCCCCAACATGGTGGGCGCAGTGATCAGATCACTGCCGGTGCGCCATTGAATGTAGGGTCCCACATAGGGCGGAGCGAAAGCATTCTGTGGATTGGTGTCGTCGGGGCCGATGCCGATAGCTCCTTCGAAAACAGGGGCCAGCAGAGCCAACAGTGCCATGAGCGCAATAAACCCCAGGGAAATAAGTGTGAGCTTATCGCGGCGCAGGCTTTGCCCTGCCATTCCCCAAAAGGTTTGGGGATCGCGCTTCAATTGGGGGTTTTCGGCCAATGCCGATGCTAATTCTGCGCTGCTCAATTGCGCCTGATTCACTGCCATTCCTTGCTCCCTTTGCAATGCCACACCAAAACTACTGTTGTTGACGAGAAGGGCGGAGAGATTTTGCCCCATTGACCCTGGGTGTTCTACGACAAACGCACCCGGGGATCGACCACACCGTAGAGAATATCCGAAAGCAGATTGCCCAGGATGGTGAGTATGGAGAAGAACATCACTGCGCCTAAAACCATAGGATAATCGCGCTGCACAGCCGCGCTGAAGGTCAGGCGGCCCATGCCAGGCCACGAGAAAATAGTCTCAGTAATGACAGCACCTGTCAGCACACCAGCAATGGATGGCCCCAGAATTGTCATCAACGGGATGAGGGCATTGCGCAGCGCGTGGATAAACCAAACACTGGTGGCCGCCAGCCCTTTGGCTTTGGCCGTGCGAATATAATCCGTGCGGATCACTTCTAAGGTTTCCGTGCGCATAAAACGGCTGATACCGGCAATCCCCCCAAAAGCCAAGATAGCTGTCGGCAGAATCAGGTGACGCAGCCGATCCACCAAATCAAATTCACTGGTGAGAGAGACTGTTTGCCTGCCCCCAGTAGGCAGCCAACCCAACACAACCCCAAAAAGAAAAATAAGCATCAGGCCAAACCAGAACGCGGGCAGAGCATTGAAGATCACCGCCATAAAGCGGACGATATTGTCGAAGATCGAGCCTTGATAGACCGCGCTCAGCACACCCAGGGGTACGCCAAGCAACAGAGAAGCCAGCAATGCGGCTACTCCAAGTTCAAGAGTTGCGGGCATCCGTTCCACAAGACGTTCCCACACGGGCTGATTGGTCGATATGCTTGTGCCAAGATTCCCGCGCACAATCCCACCGCCACTATCGCAAAAGGTGGTGTTCAACAGGGCCACAAAGCGGCAGGTCACACCATCGCTTTGAAATTCGCCCACAACATTATTCGGGCGCAAGGAATACCCCGTAAACCAACTGATGTATTGAATGGGGATTGGCTGATCCAGACCCAGTTGACGGCGCAAAATTTCGCGAGTTTCCTCTGTGATTTTGGGGTCAAAGGTGCGGATCAAAATTGGATCGCCCGGCGCAGAATTCACCAGAAAAAAGCTGATGATGCTGACACCGATGAGGGTGGGAATGGCCTGGAGAAGACGGCGAAAAACATAACGAAACATTGAACCATCCTATCGATCACGAAATACAGATAGCGATAAAGCGAGAAGTGGGCCACGGATTCCAATGGCCCACCCCTCGCTTCGTTCGAACAAACCGGGAGCCGATCACCCGATCTCTTTCACTAACCTATTGCTGGAGTGTCCACTTCTCTACATTCCAGTAATACGACCAGGGGCCAGGATCGATCCCGTCCCAGCGATTTGTATATCCAATGTTGCCGATGGTTCCCGTGACGAAAACATAGGGGATTTCATCGTGGATAATCTGCTGGATTTCCTTGTAATACGGCGCACGCTCGGCTGGAGCGCAGCCAGGTACGCTCAGGCCATCCCGCAGCAACTCGTCCACACGGTCGTTGGAGAAGCTCACAAAGTTGAAGCCGCTGCCGGGGGTGTCGAACTGAAGACGCCAGAAGGCATCGTCGTTGGGGTCTGTGCCCAGGCCAGTCCAGCCAATGATGACCATGTCGTAGGTTTGGCCCAACATTTCGCCAACCATGGTACCAAATTCGATGGCCTCAAAGTCGATTTTAAAGCCGATGCTATCCAGTTGATCCTGCACCAGAGCACCCAGGTCTTCTCGGGTGGTGTTACCGGCATTTGTCTTGAGGTTCAACGAGAGGGTCAGGTCGCCCTTTTCGCGCACACCGTCGCCGTCGCTATCCACCCAACCTGCATCTTCGAGAATCTGGGCAGCCAATTCGGTATCGAATTCATAGGGCTGAATGTCGCTGTTGTAGGCCCATTCCACCGCAGGCACCACATTGGCGGCCAAGGGATAGCCCTGGCCCAAGTAAACCTTGTTGATGATGGTGTCGTAGTCCAGGGCATGGGCGATAGCCTGACGCACAGCCAAATCGCTCAGAATTGGATGGGGGTCTTGCTCAACCTTGTTGCCATCTTCGTCCAGGCCCGGCAGTGGATTTTCGGGATTGGCCTGATTCAAAGCGATATAGGCATACCCATCGTCTTTGAATTTGTAGACACTCAAATCCGGGTTCAACTGGGCGGTGGTCAACTGTTCGGGCTGCAAGCCAAGAACGTCGATCTCGCCAGTCTGCAATTGGGCCAGCCGCGCGCCGGCATCGGGCACAGTCTTGATGATCAGGCCGTCCATATTGGGCGCGCCTCGGAAGTAGGTGTCGTTACGCACCAGGGAAACACTTTCATCCCGTGCCCATTCCTGGAAGACCAAGGGACCAGCACTGGCGGAGGGTGCTTCGTTTTCAGCGCTGGTCATAATGTCGCTGAAATCTTCGGCGTAGAGGTGGCTGGGCAGAATGCCAAGGCCCAGGTCGCTCAAACCGTCGCATTTGACTTCGCTAAAGGTGACAACAAGCGTGTAATCATCCACTGCTTCGATGCTCTCGATGAGCTCCACATTCGACTTGCGGGGGGTCTCAACGGCTTCTGCCGCAATCGCGTCATACGTAAACTTGAAATCGTTGGCATCCACCTGCTCGCCATCGCTCCAGAGCATATCCTGGCGTAGCACAAAGGTCCATACCAAGCCATCGTCCGAAACGCTCCAACTCTCGGCCATCTCGCTGGGCACAATCTCGCCCGAAAATGCGTCTGTACCGATCAAGTATGGGTAGATTTTGCTGTGTACAGCCGAACTGGCAGTATCCGAACTGAGGATTGGATTTAAGATTGTAGCATCAGAGCTGCTTGCATCAATATAGACACCGCCCTGGGTTGGCGGTTCGGGTGTAGCCGTCACCACAACTTCCTGGGTTTCGGTCTGGGTGACCACAGACGTGACGACAACCGTTTCTTGCACTGTTTGCACTATAGGCGCTGGTTGGGGGCAGGCCGCCAGCACAAGTGCAGCAATCAGCAGCATTGCCAAGAGTGAAAAACGTCTTTGTACCATCTTGTTTCCTCCATCGTTATGGGTTGAATTGCTTGCGCCCTGTGCGCAAACAGGGGAAGTCTCTACATTTCCGAAGACGATAGCGGGGACATATCACTGTCTTCGATAACAATTGAGCATTTCTCGGGGAACGAAATCATGCTTATAGAACGGCTAGCGCCATAGTAGCATTCACCCGATCATCTGTCAATCCAAGATCAACTCCGGTGATCTGGCCCAATCTACCCACCGGAACACACCTGCCCATTCAAAAATTCGACCCCCGGCTTGCCAAACAGGTATACTACGAGACTAAATCGATCGAACGACAGGCATATCACCAGACCCCAAAAGAAGAGTTCAGCAAGGACCGGACAATGACCCACACAAACCGCCTGGCCCAAGAAACATCACCCTACCTGCTCCAGCACGCCCACAACCCAGTCAATTGGTTTCCCTGGGGCGAGGAGGCATTGGCCCTGGCCCAGGCCGAAGATCGCCCCATCTTTCTCAGCATCGGCTACAGCGCCTGCCACTGGTGCCACGTGATGGAGCGGGAGAGCTTCGAGGACGAACAGACCGCAGAACTTATGAACAAGCACTTCGTCAACATCAAAGTAGATCGGGAAGAACGCCCCGATCTGGACTCGATCTACATGGAGGCGGTGCAGGCCATGACAGGCAGCGGCGGCTGGCCCATGAGCGTCTTCCTGACCCCAGAGGGCCAACCCTTCTACGGCGGCACCTATTTCCCGCCCGCGCCCCGCTATGGGATGCCCAGCTTCCAGCAGATTCTCATCGCCGTCTCCGATGCGTACCGAGACAGGCGCGACGACATCGAAGGCCAGGCCGAGCGGCTGACCGCAGCCCTGGCCCGATCAGGCAACATCGCGCCGGGAACCGACGATCTGAGTCCCCGCATCTTGGCCGAGGCCACGGACAAATTGGAGCAATACTTCGACGATCAGCATGGCGGTTTCGGCGATCAGCCCAAGTTCCCCCAACCTATGACTCTCGATTTCGCCATGAGCCAATATGCCCGTAGCGGCGATGTCGATATTCTTCGCATCGCCGAGATGACCCTGGAACGGATGGCCGAGGGGGGCATCTACGACCAACTGGGGGGTGGATTTCACCGCTACAGCGTGGACCGCGTCTGGCTGGTTCCCCATTTCGAAAAGATGCTCTACGACAACGCACAGCTACTGCACAGCAACCTGAATCTCTGGAAGATCACCGGGCGGGAGCTTTTCCGCCGGGTGATCCACGAAACAGTTGACTACACACTACACGAAATGACCAACCCAACCGGTGGCTTCTACAGTACCCAGGATGCCGACAGCGAAGGTGTAGAAGGCAAATTCTTCGTCTGGACAGTTGACGAGATCCAGGCGATTCTGGGCAAAGAAGATGCAGCGCTCTTTGGGCAGGTCTACGGCGTTACCGCCAGGGGCAATTTCGAAGGGCACACAATCCTGAACATTGTCCGTTCTGTGGAACAGGTGGCAAAAAATGGCGGTTTGCCCACCGAAACTCTGGAAAAGCGTCTGGCCGAGATGCGGAGCAAACTCTTTGTAGAACGGGAAAAGCGCATCAAACCAGGCCGCGACGAGAAAATCCTCACCGAATGGAATGGGCTGATGATCCATGCCCTAGCCGACATCGGTGTGAGCCTGGACAGACCCGACGCTCTGGCTGCGGCAGAGAGCGCGGCAAACTTCATCCTGGAAACAATGAGCCAGCCCGACGGCAAACTCTATCGCACCCATAAAGATGGGCAGTCCAAACTCAACGCCTATCTGGAAGACTATGCCGCATTTGTACGCGGTCTGGTTGCCCTCTACGAATCCACCTTCGATCTGCGCTGGCTGGCCGAAGCCAGCCGCCTGACCCGACTCATGCTGGAACAGTTCGGCGATGCTGACTTCGGCGGCCTCTTCCAGACAGGGGTTGATCACGAACAACTGGTGGTGCGGCGCAAGGATTTCATCGACAACGCCATCCCCAGCGGCAACAGTCTGGCCGCCGAAGCAATGCTGCGTCTTGCCAAACTGACAGGAAACGATGGTTATCGCCACGAAGCCAACCGCATCCTGCTGCCCCTGGCGTCGGCCATGGCCCAGCAGCCCACAGGCTTTGGCCGTCTTTTGGGCGCGCTGGACGATTTCCTGCACTCCAGCCAAGAAGTCGCGATTGTGGGCCATCCGGCAGACCCGGCCACCCAGGCTCTCCTGGCCGAAGTGCGCCGCCGCTACCTGCCCCACACGGTCATCGCCCTCAAACAGCCAGGGCAGGAAAACCCCCTGCCCCTGCTGGAGGGGCGGGAGTTGGTCAACGGAAAACCGGCAGCCTACGTGTGCGAAAACTTCGCATGTAAGCTGCCGGTGACAGATTCTATCGCTTTAGGAAAATTGTTGGGATGATCAGGTGTGTCTATTCCAGAGCTGTCAAGGGATCGACGTAGGGCAGCCCGAATTCCTGGGCCACAGCGGCATAGGTGAGCTGGCCCCGGTAGGTGTTCAAACCCGCCTGCAAGGGTTTGCTCTCCCGAATGGCATCTCGCCCCTTGGCTGCCAGGCGAATAGTATAGGGCAATGTCTGATTGGTCAGCGCAAAGGTGCTGGTGCGGGGCACAGCGCCGGGCATATTGGCAACACAGTAGTGGACCACATCGTCGATGACAAATGTGGGGTTGCTGTGAGTAGTGGGTCGGCTTGTCTCCACACAGCCTCCTTGATCCACCGACACATCCACGATCACCGAGCCGAACTTCATCTCTGGCAGCATGTCCCGCGTCACCAACCAGGGAGCACGCCCGCCGGGGATCAACACGGCCCCGATCACCAGATCCGCGGCAAAGACCGCTTCTTCCACATTGGCTTCGTTGCTGGTGCGGGTCTCCAATTGGCCTCGGTAGACATCATCCAGATATTGAAGCCGGTCGTGGCTTAGGTCCAACACTGTGACGTGCGCGCCCATGCCCAGGGCGATTTTGGCGGCATTTGTGCCAACCACCCCGCCGCCCAGAATCGCGACTCGTCCGGGCGCAACACCAGGCACGCCGCCCAGCAACACGCCTCGTCCACCATTGTTGCGCTGCAAATAGGCTGCACCAACCTGTGTAGCCATGCGCCCGGCCACTTCGCTCATGGGGGTGAGCAGGGGAAGCTTGCCATCAGCGGTCTGTACTGTCTCGTAGGCCACAGCGGTTGTGCCCACAGCCAAAAGCGAGTCGGCCAGTGTGCGGTCTGCGGCTAGGTGCAGGTATGTAAAAAGCAGCATATCTTCGCGCAGATAGCCATATTCGGCGGCGATGGGTTCCTTCACCTTCACCACCATTTCGGCAGACCAGGCATCGGCGGCCTGGGCAACGATCTCCGCTCCGGCTTCCCGGTATTCGTCATCGGTGATCGAACTGCCAACTCCGGCCCCGCTCTCGACCAGCACTCGGTGGCCTTGGCGCACAAGCACTCGCACGGCTCCGGACGTCATGCCGACACGATTCTCATTGTC
>JAHEML010000632.1 GCA_024643705.1 Caldilineaceae bacterium
TGGATGCACTCGAAACGGGCCAGCATCTCCCGTTCCGAAATGCCCAGGGCTTTCATAATCTGCCAGCTTGCCCAGTTGCTCACCGCGGGGTAGAGGATTTTGCCCGCGTCCACCAGATCGTCCAGGGCGCGTACGGTCTCTTCGATGGGGGTGTCAGCGTCCATTTGATGCACAAAGTAGAGGTCGATCCGGTCGGTATCCAGGCGGCGCAGGCTATCTTCTACGGCGCGCACAATGTGGCGACGGCTCAACCCGCCACCGTTGAGTTTGCCGCTCATGTTGCCAAACACCTTAGATGTGATGACCAGATCGTCCCGCTTGCCCTTCATCAGCCGCCCCAGAATCTCCTCCGAGCGGCCTCCTGCATAGACATTGGCGCAATCAAAAAAGTTGATGCCCACATCCAGGCAGCGGTTGAACAACGCGCGGGATGTCTCCTCGTCTGCGGGGTTGCCAAAAGTCATCGTGCCAAAGCAGAGTTCGGATACACGCACACCGGTGCGGCCAAGTAGTACATGGTTCATTGGGGCCTCCTGTGGGGAAGGGGATTGGATGATTTGTGGGGTGTATAGTCGCACAGATCGGGGCAGATTGCAATCAGAAGTTCAACTTTTCGAAAAAAACCGAACTTCTGATTGATCGGAATGAAGGTGGAATACCTTTGCCTCTCTGTAGTTAATTTTCTACCATCCGGTTGATCATTACAGAAAGAGGCGAACTTCTGTTGGTTCAAAAACGGGATTGCAGTGTCTGTGCCTGGCCGCTTGCCGCGGCGATATGGGCTTTTTCGATAATCTCCACCACGTGGCAGGCCTGTTCACCGCTGGATCGGGGCGCACGATTCTCCTGGATGGCATCGACCAAATCCAGAATATCGGCGTAGACGTGGGGTTCTTCGATATTCAGATGTTCGCCGGTCAGATAGGACTGGGCATCGATTTCGGTGCGGCTCACGTAGCTCCTGGCCCCCTGCACATCGTAGGCCACAGGATAACCGCTGGCATTGTGAACGTCGGTCACTTCCAGCGTGCCGGCGGTGCCGTACAGCCCGATCCCGCCCCAAGGGATGCGGGCGCTACCCCGACAGTTGGCCCCCACAGCCGTGCAGAGCGTGCCCGAAACGAACTCCATCAACAACAAATTATTGTCGTCCACCTGCACGTCGATTGTCTGCCCCTGCCATTCCCGCTGGGGCTGAATACGGTTGCCCAGGGCCGTCACCCGGCGCACAGGGCCAAGAATGCTGGTTGCCAATTGCAGAGAATAGACTGTCACATCGGGCAGAGGACCCGCTCCAGGGCGATAATACCAGGCCGGGTTGATGGCTTCTAGGGCACTTTTGCCCCCGCGGATGGGTTCAAATTCGTGACCGAAGCCCAGGGTATAGGTCATCGCCACGGCCACCCGTCCCAACGCTCCACTTTGGACAATCTCCCGCATCTGCCCGGTGGTGGGGAAAAGTTCAAAGCCCGGTGCGGCGGCCAGCTTGACCCCCATGCGATCCCGCGCCGCCAAGAGAGCCTCAGCCTCGGCCAGAGTCGTCGTCATCGCCTTCTGCACATAGACGTGTTTGCCCGCTTCGATGGCGGCCAAAGCGTTGGCGTAATGATATTGAATCGGGGTGATGATCAGCACCAGGTCCACCTCCGCTTGGGCCAGCATCTCCTCCATTGTTGTAAAGTGGGCAGGGATGGCGTAACGCTCGGCGCTCTGGCGCGCCCGCTCGGCCACCGCATCCACTACCGCCACCAGCCGCAGCTTCTCCTGGGCGTCGGGCTGGCTGAGATGGGGCAAAATGCCCCGTTGGGAAAGACTGCCACAGCCAACAAGCGCGGCCTTCAATGGGGATGTCATTCTTCTCTCCTGAAAAAGTGTTCGATGTCCAGGGCGCGCCCCTCGGTCGAAGAACGGGCGGCCTTCTCCAAAATATCGATGACGTGGAGCGCGTGGGCCGCGCCGAGCAGAGGCATACGACCCGTTTCAATACATTCCACCAGATGTTCGACGCCCAGATGGTGATCCGGCCCGGATGCGCGCCCGCTGGGGGGTGGGTTGATGGAGCGCCAGCCCTCTCCCGCGCGCAGCAATTCCACCGGCGCGGCCACATCAATGGGGTTCAGCGCCACTGTGCCCAGCAGGCCGTGAATTTCCACCTGGGGGGCGCGGCTGCCCAAGACAACGCTATTGGCGGCCAGGCTTGCCAACAACC
Organism: Caldilineaceae bacterium; assembly: GCA_024643705.1. Taxonomy (GTDB): domain Bacteria; phylum Chloroflexota; class Anaerolineae; order Caldilineales; family Caldilineaceae; genus JACQGT01. The sequence goes on from JAHEML010000632.1 coordinate 2,210, forward strand.
CACCGCCAAAGTCAAGGAGCATCTGCCAGTTGTCGTCGGCCTCCACGGTCACGACTTCGTCCTCGAAAGGGCCATCTTCCACCACAAAGCTGTTGAAGACTTTGCCCACCATCGCCGTCACCCGCCGCACGGGGCCGAGCAACCCGGTGAGGACATGCAAAGGATAGACGCCCATATCAAAGGCTGGTCCGCCGCCCTGGGCGAAGAAGGGCGCAGGATCGGATGTGTAGCCGTGCCAGGGTGGGACACCCATATGAGCATAGGCTCTGGCCGAGAAGATCGGCCCTAAGCGGCCTGTCTGTACCTGCTCCTGGGCGTAGCGCACCTGGGGAAAGAGGCACACACAAGGCGCGCAGACCAGCACCAATCCCCGGTTCTCGGCCTCCTGGCGGATGCGCAGGGCATCGGCCACTGTAGAGGCGATGGGCTTTTCTGTGTAGACATGTTTGCCCGCTTGCAGGGCGGCAAGGGTCATTTCTGTATGGAGTTGGATGGGCGTGAGGTTGATCACTGCGTCGGCGTCGCTCTCGGCCAGCATCCGGGAATAATCTGTGTACCAGTGGGGGATGGCATACTGCTCGGCCACTTGACGCGCCCGTTCCGGCCCCCGCCCACAGACAGCGACGATCTCGGCTCGATCCCCCAGCCGGTGAAATTCGGGCAAATAATCCCGCTGGGCCACATCGCCGCAGCCCAACAGGGCAAGATGTACCTTTTCGTTTGCCATAGCCGTTCCTTGTGGGGAAGCACCCTGTAATCTCAGAAAGGTTTTGCATCCAAACTGACGCAGACAAACCTTGATGGTGTTCGCGAAAATCCGTCCTTTCCGCGTCATCCGCACTCTATTCTATCGTCAACCCTTCACCCCACCCAGGGCAATGCCTTCGATAAAGGAGCGCTGGGCGACAAAAAAGAGCAAAATCAATGGAAAAGTGGTTGATAGGGTGGCCGCCATCAGCAGATGCCACTG
>JAHEML010000633.1 GCA_024643705.1 Caldilineaceae bacterium
GGCCAGTTGGTCGGCGATCAGTGCAAACACCTCTTCGGCCCGCTCGGCAAAATCGGTATGGGGGTATTCCTTAAAGGTGATCACCACGTCTGCGTTATCCACCATTTTGCGGCTGATGTGGCAGTGGAGGTCCAACTCGACACCGATCGGCACATCTGGCCCAACCACCGCACGGATCGTGCTGATCAGATCACCCTCGCCGTCGGCACAGTCCACATCCCCCTGCTCCGCGCTGGGTCGATCATAGCCCTCGATGACCATGGCCCCATGCAAGCTGAGCAGCACTGCATCCACTGGGCCAGCCGCGCCCAGGTCTTCCAGAATCTCATCGCGCAGCCGTTCGTAGTCCCGGCGCAGGGTGACACCGCTGGGCATGGCAAAGGCGCAGACACTCTCGGCCACGTCCCAATCTCTTTCTTCGGCCATGCGCCGCCACGTGATCAGCGGCACGGCAAAGATGAATGGGTCGGTACTGTGCTGCCCGTGGCGGGTGTAGTAGGTCTCTTGAAAATCCCGATAGCTGGTGACGAAAGGGGAAAAGGTATTGGTCTCGGTGCCCAGGCTGGCAAGGAAGAGTTTGGTCATGGGGTTTCCTCAATATGGGCGATATGCCAGACAGGATGATCGCCGGATAACGCCTCCGTGATGGCTGCGGTGATCACCTCCACTGGCGTCTCTCCGGCCAGACGCAGCACAGAAACCGCCACTTTGCCCTCGCGTGCAAACTCTTTGCAGGTGGATTCGGCCAGATATTTGGTCAGGCTGGGGGGCTGGGTGGTGGGTTGGGGCCGCCAGCGGGTATCGTAGAGATAGCCCTCGTAGGCGGCCATCAGTTCCAAACTGCTGAGATAGACTACTCGTTGCACGCCTTCGCTGGCCGCTGCCATCAACAGATTGTAGGTGCAGCGGGTGGACTGGTCGATCTGTTCACCTGTATCCATGCCCGGCAACGCTTCGTCCACATGTACAATCGCGTCCATCCCCCGTACCAGCAGATTTGTCGACGCGTCGTGGCCCAGGTCGGACAAGACGAACTCATGCTCCGATTTCATCATTTTGCGTTCGGTCAGCCGCAGGGTGTGGGTTGATTGCCATTGTTCGGCCAATTGTTGGGCCAGGGGTGATGCCGCGGATGTAAGGAGGATATGCATGGTAGTGGGTTCCTGTTCTTCTTTCTTCAGGCTGATATTTATGCAGACGCGCCGGAGTAGAAACGAATGGCATAACGCCAAAATAGCCGAGCGGACACCAGTAGCGCAGCCGCCAGCCCAATCGCAGTCAAGAGCAGACCCGCTTCGATGCGCCCCGTGAAGGCCGAAGCAGGCACAGTTGTGGCAAAGGCCACGGGAATCAGAAATGTGAGAATCCAGCGCAGCCAGGGGGGGTAGATGGTCACAGGCCAGCGGCCCGCCTGATACATGGATTGAAAAATATTGAGGATGTTCTCCACCTTGACAAACCAGAAGGCACAGGTAGCCAGAATCATATAGAAGCTGTAGACGATCAGCCCACCGGCAATCAGGGTGACGCCAAAAGCCAGCGCATCGCCCAACCCGATCTGCGTACCCATCCGCGACAGGGCGATCCCCAAAACAACGACTCCCACCACTGCATCAACCAACCGCCAAACTTCCACCCGTTGAATACTGACCAACAGTTGAGCATCCTCTGGCTTGGTCAGCTTGAAATCCAGGGTTCCTTTGCGAATGTCTTCCATAAAGAGTTGCATGGAAGGCTGGACTAACGCCCGAATCATCCCAGCGATGAGAAAATAGACGCCGATCAGCGCCAACAGTTCTTCTGGTTGCCAACCACCCAGGGTATCGGTGTGGTCAAACACAACCGCCAGCCCAGCCAGGGCAACACCCAATTCCAAGAAGGACTGGAGCAGATTGATCCAAAAATTGACCCGATATTCCATTTCGCCCAGGAGACCCAGGCGCAGGTAGACGGCAAAAAGGCGAAGGATGTGCATAGGGCAATCATATGCCTTTCCTGTCGAAATCGGAAATCCCCCAAAAGCCAAAGCTCAGACTGCCAACATAAAAAACACCGACCAAAGGCCGGTGCTTCTTTTTTGTCAATTTGAGCTTGCCAGGAAAACTAGACGCTGATAAAGCGCTTTTCCTTGAGGCGGGCAGCTTTGCCCTGCAAATCTCGCAGGTAGTAAAGCTGTGCCCGGCGCACTTTGGCCTTGCGCAACACTTCCACCTTTTCTACTGCCTTGCTATACAGGGGGAATGTACGCTCGACGCCCACGCCGTGGGTTCCTGTGCGGCGCACTGTGTAGGTGGCGCTGGCGCTGGAACCACCGTGCTTGGCAATCACCACACCTTGAAAGACCTGAATACGCTCGTTGCGGCCTTCAGTGATGCGCTGGTGGACACGCACAGTGTCGCCAGCATCGATCTCCGGCATATTGGGATTGGGTTCTGGTTTCAAAGATTCCATCAATGCATTGGTCATTGGGTCACCGCCTCTTTTTGATTGTCGAACAACTGGCTGACTCCAGAGGCGCACCGCCCGCGACCAGACCAGTCGATGAATGTCACAAAACGGGATAGTATCATAGACCGTGCCGACTGGCAAATTTGAACAGGCAATAATCTTGCGAAAACCGCGCTTGGCGGCAGACCAAGGCCTGCCACAGCACCCATCTTTTCCCGTCTATCGTGGCTTACACGCCGATAGAATGAAACTGCTTTGTCAAAAAGCTACCTTGCCATCCTACCCTCATGTCGGGTAAAATTATCCACTTGCATGGAACAGGCCAGAATTCTACCTTATCCAGTCAATGTCGCACAGTCATCTATAGGACATCTCCCCCGTGCAGCAACCAACACCACGACAAATTCGCTTTGGCTACTGTTTGCCCATCTTCGCTGCCCCCGGCGGGCGGCTCTTTCGTACCCCAAACTACCCTCGCCTTGACGCAGCCACAACCTTGGCAGCGGGTCAACGCGCCGAAGAATTGGGCTTCGACGATCTCTGGGTAGCCGATCATCTCATGCTGGGCCAGGAAAACGCTATTCTGGAAGGCTGGACAACCCTTTCCGAACTAGCCGGGTCTACCAGCCGCGCCGGTTTGGGCATGATCCACCAGGCCCACTTCTTTCGCCAGCCAGCCATGGCCGCCAAGATGATGGCGACATTGGACCAGATCAGCGGCGGACGC
>JAHEML010000030.1 GCA_024643705.1 Caldilineaceae bacterium
TGGGGTGGAACCCTGGGCAATGGACCCTTTCGGATGCGCAACAACATCTCGTTGGAGGTCTTTTCCGGCGAAGCCGAAACCGGCCTGACAACGCCCTACGTCCAGGCGATAGCCATAGACAAAGATGGATTGATCTGGTTTGGCACGCAGTCGGGGGTATTCCGTTACGACGAAGCCATGTGGGTAAAGGAATCTGTCGATAATGTGTTTCAGCCCGGAATCAACCGGATCAGCGCGATCGAAAGTCGTGTTGACAACGAACTGTGGATCGGCACTGTTCAGGCAGGCATCCGCATGAAGTCCGTTGGCCCAGAACAAAAAGATGAACGGTTTTACACAACGAACAACAGCAATTTGCCAACCAATGCCATTACATCCCTCACCTACGACCAGGAAGGACGGCTTTGGGCAGGAACCCATATTGGTGTAGCCCGGTATAACAGGGAGATGGACGATTGGGAATCGCCTGTTTCGCTAGACGACCTCCCGTCCGAGGTTGTCCTGTCCATGCTCGCCGAACACGATCACCTGTGGATTGGAACAGACAGAGGTCTTGTTTTGTACAACCTGCCAGATGGATCGACCACGGTTGTCCCCGATCTTGCCGATCTGACTATCAACGTGCTGGCGGTCGATTCTTTGCATCGCCTCTGGGTAGGGACGAAAAGTAGTGGCCTATTTATGCAGGATACCGATGGGCGCTGGAGCCAACAGCGACGCCCAGATGAGGTCGGCAACAGGATACTTGATGGCGCTATTGTAGCACTGGCCGCCGACCCCAATACCAGCGGTGGTATTTGGGTGGGGGTAAATGGGGTTGGGATCAATTACTGGGACGGCAGCGAATGGCACGATCTGACAAGCCAGGCCCGTCTGCCCAGCAAGCTGATTTATCGCTTTTATACCGACCCCATCGACGGCTCGCTTTGGATCGGCACCGAAGGTGGTGTCAGCCGTTATGATGGGCGAACATGGAGTTCGATTGTGGCGAAGAATATTTTGCCTAGTGCGGCTGTGCTGGCAATTAGCCACACAAACGAAGGATATTGGTTTGGGGGCCGGGATGGAATCGTCAACTACAAGCCGGATCATACTAAGCCCTGGGTTCGATTTGATAGAGTAGATGGTGCGATAGTTGCAAAAGAGGCCAACACCGTCCAAATAGAAAGCAGCAAAGAAATCTACATCAACTATGTGGCCGGGGACCTCTATTCGACCAGGGATAACATGACAATTCTGTATCGGTTGAACAGCCCAGGTCAGATTGGCACATGGAAAGTGATCGAAGAGGATGCCCTTGTCCTGCCCAGTTTGGATGTGAGTCTGGTGAACATCGAGTTGCAGGCCAGGGACCAGGCATTCAACTATTCGGACGTGGCCCGTATGAGCTTGGATGTTGTCCCCGCGCCGGCCATGATCGATCTACCCTTGCTCGCCCCGATTCGACTGAACTATTTTGTCACGCTCGTGATCACAAGCATATTTGCGTTGTTTGGCACCGGCGTTTTGGTGACACGATTTTTGGCATACCGCCGACAAGCACAGGACGCCATCAGCCGGGGGTTTAACCCGTTTGTCAGCGGTGAGCCTGTACGCCGGGAAGATATGTTTTTTGGTCGCTACGATCTTTTGCAACGCATCATCGACACATTGCACAACAACAGCATTATGATCCACGGAGAAAGGCGGATCGGGAAGACAACATTGCTCTATCAGCTTGCCAGAAGGCTGCGGGAGGTGGACGATGTCCGCTATTGGTTTGTCCCACTCTATATCGACCTGGAAGGCACAACCGAAGAAGGCTTCTTTCATTTTCTCATGGAAGAAATTCTGAATGGTGCTAAAACTCTACCCCAAGCGACAGAGGAGATAGCCCCGCATTTGGCAGATCTTCTCTACTACCATACCTCGGATCCAGATTACTCAGACCGCGAATTTAGCCGAGACCTTCGTGATCTGATTGCTCTATTACAGGCGTATGGTGTGCAAATGCACCCTGACAAACAGCTACGGATCATTCTTCTGCTCGACGAAATGGATGTGATGAGCCATTTCTCCAGTATTGTGCAGCAACGCCTGCGTCGCATCTTTATGCGCGATTTTGCAGCCACTTTGGGTGCGGTAGTAGCGGGTATTCAGATCAGCAAAGACTGGGACCGGGTCGAAAGCCCGTGGTACAACCTCTTCAACGAAATCGAACTTCAGCCTTTTGAACGCGAACAAGCAATCGAATTACTCACCAAACCGATCGAAGGCATTTATCGATACGAGCCAGCAGCCCTGGAATACATTTTGGAGCAAAGTGGTGGCAAGCCCTATCGCTTGCAACAATATGCCCTCGAGGCCGTCAGCCACATGCTGGCAGATGGCCGGCAACGGATTATCTTGGATGATGTCGAGTTTGCCAACGAACATATCGAGGGTGTGACCGATACGACCCTGAACGGCTTAGCGATTGCTAATGCCCGCAACGGGATTGACCAGCGCGACGAAGGCGAAGCCACCTTGGATGACTTGACGCCCGCAGGGGAAGAAGCAGAGAGCATGCACAGGCTTGGCTTGGTGCATGATGGCACAGAGCAGAGCGAAGAACCGGCGGGTGTAGAAGGTGCCACCATGGAAGTTACCACCATGGGAACTGGCAGCATAGAAACTTCGCCCGCAGAATGCGACAAAAATACAGGTGACGGCAAATAAGATGATGCTGTTGGGGCGGAAGACGTATGGAATAGCAGTCAAGAGAATTCGCCTCTATCATCAACCAAGCTCTAAGAAATAAGAAGCTCAAGGAAATAAGAAGGTGTAGATGCGCAATCCGTACATTGTTGGACGATGGGTTCGAGGGGATGAACATTATGGGCGCCACAAGTTGCTCGACCATCTGTTGACGTCCAAAGACCAAGCTACTTGGCTCGTGGGAACACGTCGCATGGGCAAGACATCCCTGCTGCGTCAATTGGAATGGTTGCTTGACAACGATCCCTCATCCATACATGTCCCCCTGTTTTGGGACATCCAAGCCTGCGAAGGCGCCGAGGACCTGGCCTACGAGCTCTTCATTTCAATCGAAGATGAAGCGGAACGTTTCATGGCCCTGGGCATCGACATCCCTTCCCTGCAAGCCCTGGATACAACCCGCCAGTTGCGCTACCTACAACGCACCCTGGCTGGGCAGGGCAAGCAACTCCTCTTGTTGATCGATGAAGCCGAAGCACTGATCAATGTGGCCCAAAACGACAATAATGAGCTAGTGCGCCTGCGGCGTTCGCTCCAACGAGGCGAGCACCGCACAATTCTGACAGCAACCAAACATCTTATACGGCTCAACGAGCTGATGCGCGATTGGCTGACAAGCCCCTTCTTATTCGGATTCAATTTGGTCAACCTCTGGAGCCTGGACAAAGAGTCGACCGAACTCTTGATTCACCAGGGCCAACAAAATGAAGAGGTAATTGTCGAGGCCAGCGTGATGCAGGAAGTCATCGCCTATTCCAATCGACACCCCTATTTTACCCAATACCTCTGCCACCGACTGTTCGAAGAAGGCAACGATGGGGTGGGGCAGCTTAACCCCATCCGAACAGAGGATTTGCAAGCCGATCATCTTCTGTCAAGTTTTCTACAGATCGACTACGATCACATGTCCCCAACCGAACGGCGCATCCTCCTCGCGGTGGCCCGTCATGGCATTGTGGACGAAAAAACCCTAGGCGAGGAGCTTGACATCCCCACCCAAGCTCTAGCTCGCTTTATCTATGGGATGAACAAACTGGGCTATGTGCGTGAAATCCGGGGTGGATGGATCGTGGGCAACGAATACCTGCGCCGCTGGGTGTTGGAACATCAGCACGACCTGGCCCAACAACTCTCCTCCAAAATCAGCGATGAAAATGTGGATATGCTGCTTCAAGAAGGCCAGCGTCTGGAAGGCGACTATTTGCGTAAAGAATTGAAACACCTTCAGCAAACAATGGAGGCCCAACTGGCGCTCGGCAGAGCCTACGGCCCAGACCTACCTACCGATCTGGCCAGCGCTATGCAAAAAACCCGGCAGGAGATTGAAACCACACGAACACAATTGTTGAGCCTGACCGGAGAACGCAACCTTAGCGCTGGGTAGGGTCGGTCAACTCAATCGAATGATCACCCATGGCTGGCAATAAAATTCACGTCTCCCCACCAGGTCGGGTATAATAGAATCGTCCCGCATGTGGTTGAACCAACAACTGGGTTCAGCCACATTTTTTTGTCGCAGAACACGTTGGCTGGCCGAAAGCAGCGAAAATGGGCCTTATTTTCACCCACGCAAGTTACCAAACCCTGTTGTCAAGATTGCTCGACGCGGGATATACATCAGCTTCATTTGAAGAGAGTGACCAATTACTGGCGAAAGGAGACCCATTCGTTCTCCTGCGCCACGACATCGATTTCTCCCTGACATCCGCATTAGAAATGGCCCACATCGAAGCCGAAATGGGCCTATTTTCCACCTGGTTTGTGCTGGTGCGTACAGAACACTATAACCCATTTTCGGCAGATGGGAGCAGGGCTATCGAGGAGATTCTTGGCATGGGCCATCGGCTGGGTCTGCACTTCGATTGTGCTGCCTACCCAAACGCTACAATGGCAGAGATGAACGCGGGCTGCAACCGAGAAGCGTGTATGTTGGAGGATTGGTTCGCGGTTGATGTGCCAATTGTGAGCATTCATCGTCCGGCCCCATGGGTTGTGGGCAGCGACCACGCCCTCACCGCGCCACGCTGGCATACCTACATGCCCCGATTTTCCAACCACATCCACTACCTTGCCGACTCGCGTGGCACGTGGCGCTACGGCGAACCATTGGATAGCCCCGCATTTCACGCTGGGCGTCCCCTGCACCTACTTGTACATCCCATCTGGTGGCGCGCCACCGAAACCACGCCCAGCCAGACACTCACTGGTTTTGTTGAACAACGCAGCCGAGAGATCGAACGTTCGATGGCAGAAAACTCTACGGTATACAGACCGAACGAACACCAACGTGTAGAACATCCACCAGCAGAACAGCAACCAACAGAGCGATGACAAACCTTTCTGGCAAACTTTCGGCGCAAGCCAACACCTCGCCTGATGGCGGGCCTTATATTTCGGTTGTCGTCCCGGCCCGAGACGAAGCAGGCACAATCGTTCAGGTGGTCGAGCGCTCCTACGCTGCTTACAACGAGCTTGGCTGCACCGGCGAAGTGCTGGTGGTCAACGATGGCTCAACCGACAACACAGGCCCTCTGCTAGAGGAACTGCAACAACGCTACCCGTCCTTGCGGGTCTTTACCAATCGACGCAGCCAGGGGATGACCGCAGGGCTGCAAAAAATGTTCAACGCCAGCCGGGGTGACATTGTCATCCTGATCCCTGGCGATATGGAATCGGACCCTCTTGTGGATGTACCAATCCTTGTGCGCCACATGGAGGCCGAGGATTTGGACGTGGTGGCCGGTTGGCGGCAGGGGCGTAAAGATGGCAAAGTCTTTGCCAGCGCCATCTACAATTTTGTCATGCGCAATCTGGCCGGGGTGCAGGTCCACGATGGTAACTGGATCAAAGCCATGCGCAGGGATGTAATCGAGAGCTTCCCGCCTCTACGCTCCGATTGGCATCGATTCTTATTGATGATAGCCGCCCAACGCGGTTTCCGACTAGGCGAAGTTAAGACACCCTATAAACCCCGCCCAGCAGGGAGCAGCAAATTTGGCTTCAGCCGAATCCCCATCAGCCTGCTTGATGTGTTGGTCGTCAAATTTCTGCTCGCCTTTAGCCGTGCCCCCATTCGCTTTTTTGGTGGATTGGGGCTGGCCGGCATCGCCATTAGTCTGGTCACCTTTCTCTATCTCACCGGCCTCTATATCTTCGCCGCAACCCAGCAACGCCCCATTTTTATCGCGGCGGGCATCCTGGCAGTCATCAGCGTACTGCTTTTCCTGGTTGGTTTTTTGGCCGAGCTAATTGTGAGCCAGACGGAACGGATAGAAAGCCTGGAGAAACGCTTTGAAGATACCATGAAAAATTGACGCATACACCATCTCACTCAACCATTCACCATTCACCATTCACCATGTCCTATCTACCATCGCCCGAAGAAAAAGCAGCCTACGTAAACCACATGTTCGCGGAAATCGCGCCCCGCTATGATCTCATGAACCGGCTGATGACCGGTGGTCAGGATGTGGCCTGGCGTCGCGAACTGATCGGCCTGTGCAACCTGCCCCCCCACGGAATGCTGCTGGATGTGGGCACAGGCACAGGCGATATTGCCAAAGAGGCTCTGCGTCAGCAGCCCTCAGTCACGACGATTGGCTGCGATTTTACCTACGAGATGATGGCTGCTGGAATGGGAAACCAAGGCCAAGGATCAACCGCCACTCCCACCATGCCCCATTTCTCCCAGGGAGATGCCCTGCACCTGCCCTTCGCCGACAATCAGTTCGACGCCGTAACCAGCGGCTTTCTCTTGCGCAATGTGACCAACCTGGATGCAGCCCTGGCCGAGCAACGTCGCGTCACAAAGCCTGGTGGTCGCATCATCTGCCTGGAAACAGCCCCACCCAGCCAGGCGATGCTGGAGCCAGCCGTGCGCTTGTATATGTTTCGGGTCTTGCCCCTGCTGGGAAAATTGATCAGCCCCCAGGGCAGCGCCTACCAATATCTGCCCAACAGTACCCTGGCTTTCCCCGAACCGGATGAACTGGCATTGCGAATGGAACGTGTAGGATTAAAAAACGTTTTCTACCGGCGTAAAATGTTGGGAACCGTCGCGATTCATGTAGGGACCGCTTGAACGGCCCCGCCAGATAATCTGCAAGAAAAAAGGAGAGGCACCTTTGCAACCTGCACCACCTACAACACAACTGGATGATCTCCACGGCGAGCGGGCCGCGCTGCGAGGCAACCCATCGTTTGTGTGGCGCGCAGGCCAAGAGCGACGCCTGAAGATGATTCTGGACGCGGCGCCGGCTCCATTGACCAGGGTACTGGTGGATGGCTGCGGCGTGGGTATGTATGTACGTGCCTTGCAAGATCATGCAACCAACGTTCATGGGCTGGACATTGAAAGCGAGCATTTGCTGGGCGCGGTGGACAACGCGCCCAGAGCACACTTTGTGTTGGGTCGGGGAGAAGAACTACCCTACAGCGACGACAGCTTCGATCTCATCCTCAGCCACGAGGTGATCGAACACGTGCAGGACGATCGACGAGCCGCGGCCGAAATGGCCCGGGTGCTGCGTCCCGGCGGGCGAGCCGTGATCTTCGCTCCCAACCGGCTCTACCCCTTCGAGACCCACGGCCATTATTGGCAAGGGGAGTACCATTTCGGCAACACCCCGCTGATCAACTATCTACCCGATGGGTTACGCAACAGGTTGGCTCCCCATGTGCGCGCCTATACCCGCTGGGGGTTGCTTTCTCTCTTTGTGGGCCAGCCAGTGCGGGTAATCAGCCACCGGCAGATATACCCCGGTTATGACAATCTGGTGCGCCGACAACCAGGGTTGGGTGTATGGTTACGCCGCATCACCTACGGCCTGGAACACTCGCCGCTGATGGCTTTTGGCCTGAGCCACGTCCTGGTGGTGGAAAAGATAGTTTAACGCAAGAAAACCCATTGGGTTTGGGCCGCACCAGGGCCGGTGCTACAATGGAGATTGGTCTTGCGGGGGCAGCCGCTGGTTGCCTCCCCTTTTTTGTCGGGCGAAACCCGCACTTTTGCAGAGAGAATCAATGACACGATCCAATCAACACGATCGAATTCTTATCCGGCGGCGCAAGCGGGAGCGAGCGCACACCAACAGACCGCGTCCCTGGTTTTGGGTTGGTCAAGGTGCAGCCGCGCTGATTCTCGCCGTGGTTGTTTCCCTGGCTGGTGTGGCCGGTGTAGGAGCGGCCAGCCTGTTTGGCATCTACAGCTTCTACGCCCAGCAATTGCCCGACGCCAGCGTGATCGAACAGCAGCAGGATGAATTCGAGACTGTGCGCATCTACGATCGCACTGGCCAGCACCTGCTCTACGAAAGTGTAGACCCCCGCCCCTTCCGGGGAGATCGCACCTATATTCCACTGAGTGAGATGTCGCCTGCGGTGGTGCAGACAGCGGTCGCGCTGGAAGATCGCAACTTTTGGGACAACCCGGGTGTCAATGTGCGGGGGCTATTTCGCGCCTTTGTCTCCAATTTGCAGGGAGGCGGTGTAGAGGGTGGTTCATCCATCACCCAACAGTTGATCAAAAATGTGATCATCCCTGTGGAACAACGCACACAACAATCCTATGCCCGCAAGATCAAAGAAGTGGTGTTGGCCATGGAAGTGACCCGCCAATACCCCAAAGAAAAAATCCTGGAATGGTATCTCAACTACAACTTTTATGGCAATTTGGCCTATGGGGTTGAAGCAGCCAGCCAGGTCTACTTTGGCAAGAGCAGCAGCGAACTGACCGTGGCCGAAGCAGCCATGCTGGCTTCGATCCCCAACTCGCCAGCCTACAACCCCATCGACAACCCGGAAGATGCCAAAATCCGCCAGGGCATTACCCTGCAGGCCATGACCGATGCGGGGTATATTTCCCAAGCCGAGGCCGACGCCGCCTTCACGCAGGAATTAAATTTACGGCAGTCGGTGGCCGAACGCTTTGATGTCCTCACCGCGCCCCACTTTGCTCTCTATGCCCTAGAGCGCTTGAAGGCGGAGTTCAACACCATCGACGAACCCTACTTCATCTGGAAAAAAGGCGTAACAGTCTATACGACCCTGGATGTCGATCTGCAAAAATACGCCGAGCAGGTGGCCCGTGATCATATCGCCAAGTTGCAAGCCGAGGGCAAGAATGTCTCCAATGCATCGGTGGTTGTGATCAAGCCAGACACAGGCGAGATTCTGGCAATGGTTGGCTCGTTGGATTACAACAACGAAGAAATCGACGGCCAGGTCAACGTCTCGCTGGCCGAGCGCCAACCCGGTTCCAGCTTCAAGCCCTACGTCTATCTCACCGCACTGTTGCAAGGTATGACCCCAGCATCGATGATCCTGGATGTGCGCACCTCTTTTCCCCAAGCCGACGGGACCTCGTACGTGCCCGAAAACTTTGACCGCCGCTACCGTGGGCCGGTCAGTCTGCGCAACGGACTCGCCCAATCCCTGAACATCCCCGCCATTCGGGTTATGGATCAGGTGGGGGTTGCCAACGCGCTGCGCACAGCCCATCGCCTGGGGATCAATGGGCTGGACCGTGGGTTGAACTTTTATGGGTTAAGCCTTGTATTGGGCGGCGGTGAAGTGACACTTCTTGATCACACCTACGCCTACAGCGTGCTTGCTAATGGGGGTGTTCAAGCGGGCGAGCCTGTGTCGCCCGAAGACAGACGTACAGGCTTCCGCACTTTGAACCCAGTGGCGATCCTGCAAGTGCGGGATACCGAGGAGAACGTACTCAAAAAATATGACACGCCAGACGTGGAACGGATCATCAGCGCCGATGCCCAGTTCCTCATCTCCAACATTATGAGCGACGATGTGGCCCGTGCGCCCATGTTTGGCGCCAATAGCCTGCTTACATTGCCCGACCGCAGAGTAGCGGCCAAAACCGGCACAACCAATGGCAACAAAGACAACTGGACAATGGGTTTTACACCCCAACTGACAGTCGGTGTTTGGGTGGGCAACACAGACAACGAATCGATGGACCGCTCTACAGGTGCAACCGGCGCGGCCCCCATCTGGAATGCGGTCATGAGTCGCTATCATGCAGGGCTACCGGCCCAGTGGTACGAGCAACCATCAAATGTGATCGCCCGTACCGTCTGTATTCCCAGCGGGCTGCTGCCCTCGGACAACTGCCAGCAACAACGGTCCGAACTCTTTATTGCCGGAAGCGAGCCAAAGGTCGAGGATAATCTGTGGCAGCCTTTTGAGATCGACAAGACCAACAACCTCATCGCCACCGCAGCCACACCGCCAGAAAATCGCGAAACCAAGGTCTTTCTCATTCTGCCGCCAGAGGCCGAAGATTGGGTGCGGGAAAGCGGGATCGCGCAGCCACCCAAAGGCGAAAGCAACATTGCATTCGAATTCGACCCCGAAGTTGCCATCACCTTTCCAGAACCGGGAGGCTACATCAGCAACACAGTCGAAATCCGCGGCAACGCGCGGGGAGATTTCCGCAACTATCGGGTCGAATTTGGTTCTGGCTTGAACCCGACAGAATGGCAGCAAATTGGGCCGGAACATGGCGACCAAGTAGAAAACGGAGTGCTGGAGGTGTTGAACACCGATAGCCTGGGCGAAGGACTCTACACCATGCGCCTTCTCGTCACCCGGGGCGATGGCAATGTGCGCGAATGGAAGACCCGTTTCACCATCGACAAGACGCCGCCTTCGGTGGTCATTAGTGACCCCAAGCCAGACCGGCTCTACGTAGTGGAAGATGACGAACAGATCAACATCAACGCCATTGTCAACGATACCTGGGCGATGGATCGGGTCGAATTTGCCATCGACGACAACTACTTTACCTCCAGCACTGTGGCCCCCTTCAACGAACGCTGGCGCATCACTTGGTCCGACCTTGGCCCCGTGGAAGGGCCTGGAACCGAAAACTGGCCCGCCTTCGAAAGCGACGATCCAGATATTACACCGGGGCGCTGGCGAAAATTTGGCAATGGCGGGGCAATTGCGGTCACCAGCAATGGGACAATTCTGCAAAGCCATGTGTTCAAAGTCAAGGCAGTGGATCGCGCCGGCAATGAAACCATCAGCGAAGAAGTGCGCGTCTATGTGCGTCTCAAGAAAAAAGAATAAAGTGTTCAGAAGTTCGACTTATTCACCGACGAGTACCGAGAACCAATCAGCCCAGAGATAGACACTCAATGCCCAACATCCTTGTCACAAACGACGACGGCGTGCAAGCGCCCGGCATCCAAGCCCTGGCAAAAGCCCTGGACGCTGTGGGTACAGTGACTGTGATTGCCCCGGAGCGCAACTGGAGCGCGGCAGGTCACCCCAAAACCCTGCACAAACCCCTGCGAATGGGGCCAATCCACTGGCCGGATGGCCGCACAGCCTATGCGTCCAGTGGTGCGCCGTCGGATTGCGTAGCCCTGGGGCTTCTGGGCGCGCTGGACATTGTATTCGATCTTGTGGTCAGCGGCATCAACAGCAGCTACAACCTAAGTTCGGATGTCTTCTACAGCGGCACAGTTGCGGGCGCAATGGAGTCGATCATCAACGGTGTGCCAGCCCTGGCCGTGAGTTTGGGTGGCCCGGAGAGCGGGCCGGCCAGCAGCCAGGTGGCCGAAGCAGCGGCCGCGGCCATTGCCGCCGAAATCGCCGCCGAAACCCTGGCTCAGGGATTACCGCCTTTCACCCTACTCAATATCAACCTACCCCGCCATTCACGGGACGATCTGCGGGGTGTTTTGCCCACCCGGTTGGGTCGCCGGGTCTATCGGGATGTGCTGGACAAACGGATGGACCCTTGGGGACGGCCCTATTTCTGGTTTGGCGGCGAAATTCCCACGGGCATCCCGGACGACGGCAGCGACATCGGCGCGGTAGAGGCTGGCTATGTCAGCGTCACCCCCCTGGGGATCGACCTGACCAGCCACACGACGCTCGCCCAGTTGGATGGTTGGCACTTTCCTTCTGTGGGGACCCGATGACAGCTCAGACATTTTCTGCCCAGGCAAAACCCAGCCCCATCACCATGGTATTCAAACCAGCGGCGGATCGCACCCGCTGGGAAGGTCTGGCTGTCCTTAGCTGGGTTTTCCTCATCGATCTGGCCCTGGTTGCTTGGCTGTTGAATCGCTCTGCCGACGGGATTAGTTTTTTTCTATTCTCGGCACTTCTGCTCAGT